>WLFB01000001.1 GCA_009703975.1 Actinomycetota bacterium
ATTCAAGAGTCGTCCGAATAGTTTGAAAATTGACTTTTGAAGAACTGTCTTCACTAGAACCAAATTTTGCAAGTGATTCAATTTCTGACTTCAAATCTCGCATTGCAACGTACACGAGATGTAAATAACGTTCGACAAAATCACCCAACAAAATGTCGTAATACCGCTCAGAGCGCACTACCCCGTGGTAGTCGTCTAAGAGCTTTTTGAGTCGATCAAATACGGCTGGTCTCGCCTTTTCAATTTCATCTAGTCCAGCACTAACTTGATGTGCGTTCCAGACGATACTCACTCGTTTAATCGTACCCGTGACCTACGACTTACAGAAGAAATCTTGAGTCAAGTGAATAAACATAATTACATGTCAGAATAGAGCAGTGCAATCACCACTTGATGACCTCATAAAATTATTGGATCTTGAAGTTATTGAAGTAAACATTTTTCGCGGTGTATCGCCTGACGAAAGTCGGCAGAGAGTTTTCGGCGGTCAAGTTGCTGGCCAAGCATTAATTGCCGCATCTCGAACAGTTGACGATAAATCACGGCATGTTCATTCACTACACGCGTATTTTTTGCGCCCTGGTGATCCGACTGTTCCAATTCTTTACGAAGTTGATCGCATTCGTGACGGCAAGAGTTTTACAACTCGTCGTGTGATTGCAATTCAACATGGCAAAGCTATTTTTAACTTGCAGGCAAGTTTTCAAATTCATGAAGAGGGTTTGGAACACTACATTTCAATGCCAGGCGATTTACCAAAAGCAGAAACACTTCCAGACTTCAAAGAAAGAATGGCACCTTACAAAGAGCAAATGGGTGATTGGTACGATCGTCCAAGACCAATCGATTTGCGATACATCGATTCTGATCCAATCTCGCGAAAAAAGAAGGTGAGTGCTGGGCAAAAACTTTGGATGCGTGCTGATGGAAAACTTCCGGATGATCCGGTATTGCACGCATGCATCGTTACTTATGCAAGCGATATGTCACTGCTTGACACCACACTTCTACCGCATGGTCGCTCGTGGACTGACCAAGGAGTGCAAATGGCAAGTCTCGACCACGTGATGTGGTTTCATCGACCGTTTCGAGCAGATGAATGGTTGCTCTATGACCAACTTGCAATTTCATCATCTAACGCCCGTGGAATTGCCAGTGGCTCAATTTTTGCGGAGTCTGGCGAACTAGTGGTCACCGTTGTTCAAGAAGGACTTACACGACTAGTTAATTAACTAGTTAGCTAGCTAACTAACTATTTAATAAACTCTTTTACTCACTTCGATCTCGGCGTGAGTCCATAAATAACGAACGCAACTCAGAGAAGTTCTCAATGCAATGTCCAGCACCTAGAACCACGGCCTCAAGCGCGTCGTTTGAGAGAATCACCGGCACGTTGGTATCCATTGCGATGCGCTCTCCCATCCCAGTTAGAAGTGCTCCACCACCAACTAAATACATTCCTCGCTTAAGAAAATCTTGTGCCAACTCTGGAGGAGCGTTTCCAAGACAACGAATTACCGAGTCAACCATCTGAGTCACAATTGGATTAATTGCTTCACGAATTTCGGCGTCTGTTAAAACAACAGTCTTGGGCAAACCTGAAACTAAATCTCGCCCACGCACTTCTGCATCAGTGAGATTTGGCATTGGTATTGCACTTCCGATTGTTTTCTTTATCATCTCAGCAGTGCGTTCGCCAATTGCAATGCCGTGACTACGACGCACATACGCTTGAATCTCAGAATCAATATCAAAACTTCCAACACGCACAGCCTCAAGGGCAACTATGCCTCCCAAACTGATGACCGCGGTCTCAGTTGTTCCACCTCCGATGTCGATGACCATGTTTCCAACGGGTTCGTCAATTGGTAAATCTGCGCCAATCGCTGCAGCAATTGGTTGCTCAAGTAACTGTGCATCAGCCGCGCCCGCTCTGCGTGTTGCGTCGGTGACAGCTCGGCGCTCAACTTCGGTAATTGCTGACGGCACGCAAATCAAAACTTTAGGACGAGAGAATCTTGAAACACCGGCGCGTTGCAACAACATTCGAATCATCTTTTCGGTGACGTCGAAATCGGTTATTGCACCTCCACGCAACGGGCGAACGGCAACGATATTTCCCGGGGTCCGACCGATCATTTCCCAAGCCTCTTCACCGTGAGCCAGAACCTCTCCGGTTTTTCGATTTACAGCAATCACGGTCGGTTCATTAATTATGATTCCGTCACCTTTTCGGTAAACAAGAGTGTTTGCAGTACCGAGGTCAATTGCAAGATCTTTGGCCATTACTGATTCTCTCTTGCATTTCGTTCATTGACGTCGCGCAACTGCTTACGAACTTTGTCGCGCGAGAGACTTGAAAGCGCATTTAGATGACGATGAAAAGCTTCGGGGCCTTGCGGCGAAAGTGGCTTTCGTTCCTGAGTTAGAACCAAGAATGCAAGCGTGCACGCACTGACGATTGAAACTGCGGCAAAAAGAACCGCAAGTGAAGAGGCCGCAAAAATCATTATCAGACCGAACTATCTACTGAACGACTAGTTAGTGGAGTGGAAATCTCGTTGCTATTTGTGCCCCAATCGGAACCTTGTTTCCAATGTTCCTGCTTCCAAATCGGGACTGATTCTTTTAACGTGTCAATTGCGAATTGTGCAGCCGAAAAAGCTTCAGGACGATGAGGCGACGATACTGAAACCAAAACTGATGACTCACCGAGAGTCAGATTTCCGACTCGATGAATCAACGCGACGCGTCCGAGATCGGTCCACCGCACACGCATCTCATTTACTATTAATTGAAGTTTCGAAATTACTTGGGTGTTGTAGGCCTCATAGGTCAACGAAGTGACATCAGTTCTTCCTTCGGCGTGATCCCGCACGACCCCAGAAAAAACAACCACAGCTCCACAAGAAGGAAGTACAGACCAGTCATATACGTCGCCGACGCTCAAAACATTCTCAGTCAATTCAAGCCAGGTGTCGCTATTTTTAAGGATTTGCTTATTCGACATCGTTTTTAAGTGTACGGTCTGCGTAGCATCAGTCCATGTCTCAGGATCCATTTGAGCAGGAGCCATCGGGAATACCTTTTTTTGCAGAGATCATAAAGGCGATGTCAAGTCAAGCCCCCGTCCAGTGGGATATGGCGCGCCAGTTTGCGATGACAACCGCGATGAATTCAACTTCGACTGCAACTAGTGAACCAAACGTTGATCCAGCCATCCGTATTGCAATTCAGCAACTCGCTGCTGTTGCCGATATGCATGTTCGCGACGTGACTGGTTTAGAAACTAGCCGTACTTCGGAGGTGCCACACATTGATGTTGTGAACCGATCAATGTGGGTACACCACACGCTCATTGCATACAAACCGCTGTTTACCGAATTCGCAACTTCTATTTCTGGACAAACAGTTATACAACCAGTCGGTTCAGACGGTGAATTAAGTGAGACCGAACACTCGGGCGAGATTAACGCGATGATGGGCAATCTAATAAAAATGATGGCGCCAGCAATGCTTGGTATGTCAGTTGGCTCAATGATTGGTCAACTCGCTTTGCGTGCATTCGGACAGTACGACTTGCCGTTACCACGCGAACCACACGAGCAACTTTTATTTGTTGCGCGCAACTGCGAGGAGTTTGCCAAAGATTGGAGTATCAACATCTCTGATATGCAAATGTGGCTGCTTGTTCAAGAACTGACTTTTCACGCCATTTATCAGAACCCAATTGTTCGCACCACAATCACTGACGCTGTAAAAAAACACGTAAGTGGATTCAGACCCAGTCCAAATGCTCTCGCTGAACGATTAAGCAAGATTGATGTAACTAACAACGACCCAGCTGCAATGATGCAAAAACTGCTTGGTGATCCAAGTTTGCTGCTTGGTGCCGTGAGATCACCAGAGCAAGCATTACTTGCGCCAAAACTTGATGCGATGATAAGCGCGATAGTGGGCTATGTCGATCATGTTGTCGATACTGTTGCCGAACGAATTATCGGTACTGGCGCCCAAATCGCAGAAGCTGTACGCAGGCGCAGGGTTGAGGCTCGCTCTCAAGATCAATTTGTTGAACAACTTCTCGGCTTGCGACTGACTACCAAACAAATGGATGAGGGTCATGCGTTTATTAACGGAGTAATTGAACGCGCTAGTTTCGATGGTCTCTCAGGTTTGTGGACAAAGCCCGGCAATTTGCCAACGCCTAATGAAATTGTGGCACCAGGTTTATGGTTAGAGAGAATTAACTTTTAGGATCAGCAAAATCGGCTGAAAGAAAATATATCAATCCCATTGCACTCGAAACACCAACGATTGCGAAACCGACTGCGCCAGAAAATGTAAAAACTACTGCGACTAATCCTGAACTTACCCAAACAAGTTGATTGATTGTTTCGAACTTAACGAAAGTTCGGGCACGATTTGCATCTGGTGCTTCACGCTGGATGATTGATTCAAATGCCAAACGACCAATCGAGCCCATGCCATTACAAATTGCGATCAGAATTATTCCGGCAGAAATACCCCCAAACACACCAGCGAACACTCCAGTCACACTGATTACTGTTAGTGAAACTGTCATCATTGTTCGCTCAGAAATCCAACGTCGCAACATTGGTGAGATTGCATTGGCGAGCATTGTTGCAAGCGACGATAAGCCAAGCGCCAGTGCAAACCAAGCAGTACCTGCCCGTTCATCACGTAACCAGAACGCAACATGAAAAAATAAAAAGCCAACGATTCCGCGCAGAAGCATCATTGACAATGCTGCGTGACGAACGCCCGAGCCGTGCAGCTCAGTAATTTCAGCGGCGTCAATTGTTTTAGGTGTCGTTGCAACATGACGTGGTAACTGAAGTGATACGAATCCTGCTAAACCAAACATCACCGCCGACATTACGAGCGTTAAACGTGAGTCAACTAATTGCAGCAATCCCGCTGGCACAGCGGCTCCGAGCCCAAGCAGACCGGCGAGCAATCCCAAACTTCCATTTGCAGCAACTAATTCTTGATCACTGCTAACAAGAGTCGGGACCAGTGCAGTTTTGCTGACAGCGTAAGTTCGCGAAAGTACAAGCGAGATGAATGCAAGCGGAAATAGCGCGACTGAATTAATTCGCTGAACCATCAACACAACGGTGATGCATCGCAACAAATTAACCATCAGTACAGTGATCCGCCTTCCACCAGGAACACGGTCTATTACTGGGCCAATGAATGGTGCGATCACTGCAAATGGCGCGAGGCTGATCGCCAGAAACATTAAAACTTTGCTGCGCGCAGCATCTGGGCTAATAGATAGGAATAGCGAATCAGCGAGAGCGATTGCAAACGCAGCTTCACCACATGCGGTAAGTGCGTGGACTCGACCGAGTCGCCTAAGAGGTGATGCTGGTGTGAGCCCTGATTTCGAAATTGCTATGCGACTATTTTCTCGTATTTATAGCCAAGTCCGCGGATGGTCACAACTAGTTGTGGTTCTGATGGTTCTACTTCAATTTTGGCACGCAGACGCTTGACATGAACATCTAAAGTTTTCGTGTCACCGAAATAGTCAGAACCCCAGACTCGGTCAATCAGCGTTTCACGTGTCAATACGCGACCGGCGTTAGACATCAAGATATACAACAATTCGAATTCCTTCAAAGGAAGTTTCGTGACATCGCCACGAATTGTCACCACATGTTGTTCAGGGTCAATTGAAATGCTGCCTATTGCAACCGTTCCGACTCCTGCGACTTCGTCGCCTGTGCTTGAGAGTGCTCCACGACGAAGTGCCGCTCGCAATCTCGCAACTAATTCTCTAAGTCGATATGGCTTAACGATGTAGTCGTCTGCCCCAACTTCTAAACCAACGACAGTGTCAATTTCTGCACCTTTGGCTGAAACCATAATGATCGGCACCGTGCTCTTCTTTCGAATTTCACGACACACATCTGTGCCAGAGACTTTTGGCAACATCACATCTAACAACACGGCATCTGGACGAATTGCATCAAAAACCGCAAGCGCTTCTGCGCCGTCACGAGCGACCTCTACGCGAAAACCCTCGCGCTTTAAACCGACTTGAAGTGCTTCAATAAATGATTCTTCGTCGTCAACTACCAGAATCGTCGGCAAAGAGTTACTAATACTCATATCAAAGCTCCTGTTTTACTCGGTAAGACATTTGTCAGTTCTGGCAAAACCTGCGGAAGGCGAATAGTAAAAGTTGAGCCGACTCCTTCTTCTGAGACAACTTCAATTGTGCCGCCGTGTTCTAAAACTATGTGACGAACAATCGATAGACCTAAGCCAGTTCCTCCCGTTGCTCGACTTCGAGCTTTGTCAACTCGATAGAAGCGCTCAAATATCCGGTCTTGGTGCTGTTTCGAGATACCGATTCCGTAATCCGTTATCGCTACAACAACTTCGTCCCCGACAATTGAACTTGATACCGAAACTATCCCACCTGGTTCACTGTATTTAATCGCATTATCAACGAGATTTGAAAAACCTGATACCAATTGCGATCTATCGCCAAGCACATTTAACTGTGAAGCACCAGTTAGTGAAAGCCCGATACCTTGCCGCTTCGCAGCATGTTGATTGGTGCTTACAACCTCGACGAGTACCGGCGCAAGATCAACTTGGGTCCAATCTTCGGTACCACTGAATTCAATTCGCGATAAGTCAAGCAGGGCATCCACGATTCGTGCCATGCGATGAGATTCGGAAACAATTCTTTCAGCAAGTCGCCAAACCACTTCAGTCTCAGTCTCGCCAACTAAAGAATCTGCCAGTGCAGCAACTGCACCAATCGGGGTCTTTAATTCATGACTCAAATTAGCAACGAAGTCGGTTTGCACAGTTTCAATTCGCGACTTCGCTGTGATGTCTTCAACCGTTACGAGGATGCATTCGTTATTCAGATTGTGGCCGCGAATTTGAAGAAACCGCGTTGTCCCTGCGACGGCCTCAAGAATTCGACTTCCCGTGCCCTCGTGCTCAACTTGCCTAATCATCTCATCAACTGCTTGATCAATTAAAATATCGACATATCGAATGCCAGTCATTGCAATAGCGGCTTTATTTCTAAATTTGTGATTTGTGTTGTTATCAGCGACAACAACACCGGTTTCTAGAAAGTCAAGAATTTCAAACAGTTGTACGAAACTATCTCGGGTATTCGACTTCGTTACCGAACTCTCATTAGTTAATGCACGCTGAATCTCTCGAGTTGATCGCTTTGAAAACAGAAAAGCTATTGCAGTGGCTGTTAAAACTCCAACTAAAAAGTAAACGACGCCCATATCAAAATTTGGGGTGAACTAATTCTGCTCAAGATTCAAAGTAAATTCTCCAGTTGGATCGCCAATACGAGCTTTATAACGATTAATGCCATCCCGCTCGCGAACCCAGCCAGTCACGATGAATCGAGTTCGCTCACTCACATTGACCGCGTGATCACCAATTCGTTCGTAAAAGCGAGCAACGACTGCCAATTGCACAGCAACTTGGAGGTCAATTTTTGAGTTCGAGTGAGATTCAAAAATTTGCTGAATGAATTGGCGATGCAAGCTATCTAAGTATGAATCCATGTCGTCAATTGCCGCTGCTTTAGCTGCATCATTTTCTTCGAATGCTTCCATTGTTGATTCAAAGAGTTTCTGAGCCTGTTCGCTCATTTTAGAAATCACCCCGCGCAACATAGGGTCAATATTGTGGCCATAAATTCGTCGTGCCGCTTTACAAATGTTGACAACAAGATCTGCTGAGCGCTCAAGTTCTCCGGCGATTTTAATAATTGCAATAACTTGGCGAAGATCGGCGGCAACTGGAGCCTGAAGTGCCAAAATTTCAAAACACAAAGCTTCAAGTTCGGCAGATCGAGCGTCAAATTCATCATCCGCTTGAACTAAATAATCTGCACCCTCAAGATCTCCGCTCAACAAAATTGCTGTCGCGCGAGGAATCGACTCGGTTAAAGAAGCCCCTAAGCGAATTACTTCGGCACGCGCAGCGTCAAGATCGTTGTGGAAATCTTTTCGAATTTCATCCATTAGTCATCACCCCAAAATTTTAAGAACAGTATTAACTGTAAATATCTTACGAATTACGGTAGTCCATGTTTCGTGAACTGCAGTTGTCCTTCAAGTGACTTAACGGTGAACAGAAAAGCATTTTCAGCGCAGTTGGGTCGCCACTACCCACTCATGCAAGCTCTGCTGGGCATCCCCCATGCGCTCTCCACCAGAAACCTTGGTCCAGCCATTATCAGATCCAAGAGCAAAGTGTCTTACGTCTTCTGCCAGTAAAAACCCGAGCACCTTATCAAGCCATGCCCGATGTTTTGGGTGAGTTAAAGGTACGAGAACTTCAACTCGACCATCTAAGTTGCGACCCATCAAATCTGCCGAGCCAATTAGGTGCAAGGGCGATACGTCGTCAAAACCGTGGGCGAACCTATATATACGAGAATGCTCAAGATAACGACCAAGAATTGAACGCACCGTGATGTTCTCTGACATTCCAGGTACCCCGGCACGAAGACAGCAAATTCCGCGAACGATTAATTCAATTTTTACACCATCGTTGCTCGCCGCATATAACGCATCAATAATTGCAGGATCAGAAATAGAATTTAGTTTGATAGTTATATGACCAGCATCTTTAAATGTTGCCTCACGATTAATTAGTTCAAGAAGTTTTGGTCGCAATTGATGTGGTGCAACAATCAATCGCTGATAGTCGGGTTCACGGGCATAGCCAGTTAGATAGTTGAATAACTCCGTTGCATCTGCGCCGATTGCTTCTTCACAAGTAAAAAACCCGATGTCTTCATACATCCGCGCTGTTGTTGAGTTGTAGTTTCCTGTGCCGACATGCACATATCTGCGCATCTGATCACTATCTTCACGCACAACCAAAATGCACTTTGAGTGAGTCTTTAACCCAACGATTCCATAAGTCACGTGCACACCTGCGTATTCGAGTTCTTTTGCCCAGGCAATATTTCTTGCTTCGTCAAAGCGTGCTTTAATTTCAAGAACTACTGCAACTTGCTTTCCAGATTCGGCGGCGCGAACTAAATGCTTGGCAATCGACGAGTCACCCGAAGTGCGATATAAAGTCATTTTTATTGAATGCACTTTTGGATCACTTGAAGCCTGTTCAACGAATGTCTCAACAGAAGATGCAAAAGACTCGTGTGGATGATGAACGAGGAGTTGTCGCTCACGTATCACCTGAAAAATACTTTGCCCGTTAAATTCTGCTGCGGCAAGACGACCTGCGGTGAGCGGCGGCCACGGCTGAAATCGTAAACTCGAAAAATCAAGAGACGCCAACTGTGATATACAACCCATCTCAATTATGCTGCGATGATAAGTCACATCTTCTGGGCCAAGTTCGAGTTCTTCGCACATCAAGTCAATAACTGACTGAGCAGTGCCATGTGGAACTTCTAGTCGCACGGCGCGTCCGAACCTACGCCGGCGCAACTCTATTTCGACTGCGGCAAGAAGGTCTTCGGCGTCTTCGTCATCAAGCGAAAGATCTGCGTTGCGCGTAACACGAAAAACGAAACACTGCTCAATGGTCATCCCCTGAAATAATCGCGAGAGATTTGCCGCGATCAATTCTTCGAGCAACACAAAGTTGTTCGACTTTCCAACTCGCATGAACCGACTCATGTTTTTAGGAATCTTCAATCGTGCGAATCTTTGCTCACCAGAATTCGGATCACTAGCAACTACAGCCAGATTTAATGCAAGGTTTGAGATATATGGAAAAGGATGCGCAGGGTCAACAGCCAAAGGAGTCAAAACCGGAAAAATCTTCTGATCAAAATCTTTAGAGAGTTCTGCCTTCTCGTTGGCAGAGAGTTGCGACCAGCTCTGCACTCGAACATCAAATAGTTCAAGTTGAGGTAATAATTCTTTTGTCCAGACATCTTCTTGTCGCTGAACAAAACTCTGTGTGCGCTCGGTAATCTCTCGGAGTTGGTCAAGTGGTGAGCGACCATCTGGAGTCTTTGTTGTGATGTCTCCCGCAACTTGATCTTTCAGCGCGGCAACTCGAATTTGATAAAACTCGTCAAGATTTGACGAGCAGATTGATACGAAGCGACAGCGCTCAAGCAACGGAACATTCTTGTCACTGGCCAGTGCCAGCACTCGATCATTGAAGTCAAGCCAACTTAACTCGCGATTTATATACCGATTTACAGACTGATTTATATTTTTCGGATCGATGATTTCAGCGTATAAATCTTGGGCAGATCGATAAACCGTTAATAGTCGATTTCGCCAAGATGTCACTTTGATTTCATTTCAGCGACATATTGGGCTGTCGCAACTCGTGACTGGACTTTGCTGTTTAACGGCAAACTTCGAGATACAACTATTCGCTTGGCACCGCGGCTACATCATCAACAGCGTTAACTACTGGAGTTGCCACTGAATCTGACGAAACTGGATAGCCCAACTCCCACTCGATACTGATTCGTTCACGCTCAGCATCCTTGCTGACGCGTTCTTGATTTCGGCGGAATTGAGGATCATTACGCGGCAAAAGAATCAATCTTGCAAGAACACGAGCTCGGAAGTCTTCAAGTAGGTTCTGGTCTCCATAATCGCCATAAACCTCCCAATGAGGAGAAACTGAGCCTAAATAGACGATTCGGGCGTGCCCGCGCGGCGGCTCGTTAAGAGTTGTTGGTTCAGCAAAGTTCGACATGAGGTACCTCGATTCGACTTTGAATCCTACCGTCAAACGATCTCATTCTAAGATGAGTAATTGTGTGGTCTAAATCTGAGGGAATGTTTGCCGCACTTGATATCGGAACAAATAGTTTTCATTTGGTTGTCGCAAAACCCGTTGAAACTGGTTTCGAGGTAATCACAAGCGAAAAAGAAGTGATTCGCTTAGGTCACGGCTCAGGAGAAATGAAAATGCTTGAGCAAAGTGCAATGGATCGGGGTATTGCGGCACTTAAACGAATGCGTGCGATTGCTGATATTCACAACGCAAAATTGCGTGCCGTCGCAACAAGTGCGGTACGCGAAGCCCAAAATCAAAACGAGTTTATTAAACGTGCACGCAAAGAAGCGGATGTAGAAGTCGAGATCATTTCAGGAATCGAAGAAGCCCGATTGATTCATCTGGGAGTCAGGCACGCAATTGCGCTCGGCGATTCAAGGATGTTGATGTGCGATATCGGTGGGGGTTCAACCGAGATTGTCATCGCAACTGGCGAGAATATTCTGCTGTCGCGAAGTTTCAAACTTGGTGCAGTTCGCTTGACAGATCGATTTTTCGCAACCGAATTACTGCATCCGAGTGCAGTAGGAAGTTGTCGAAAATTCGTGCGCTCAATGCTGTCAACAATTGCACCGCAAGTTGAACAACTTGGGTTTGAAGTGGCAGTTGGCTCTTCAGGCACAATTGAAGCGATCGCCAAACTTATTGCCAAACAGAATAAGCAACCCGACCCAAAGTCGTTCAACCGCTACGAGTTCGCAACTAACGATGTCAGCAAAGTTGTTGACTTACTGGCTGATCAACCAACTGTAAAGCAACGTGAAAAAGTATTTGACCTTGAGTCTTCTCGCGCTGACATTATTTTGGCCGGGGCCATAATTTTAGAAGGCGTCGCATTGTCTTTTGGGGTCACGAAATTTACGTATTCAGACTATGCATTGCGCGAAGGCGTACTCTTTGACACTTTACAAAGACGAGACTTACTTGATCATCCAGATGGTGTTGACCCGGCACTTGCGAGTGTGCGGCAATTAGCAGATCGTTGTGACGACCAACCTGCGCACAGTAGGAATGTTGCCAAAATTGCCTTATCACTTTTTGAAAACCTACAGAAGAAATTAAATCTCGATGAATCATGTCGAAGATATCTTGAGGCCGCGGCGCTTCTAACAAATGTTGGCGTAGTCGTCTCACATTCGAAACATCATCTGCACTCGTATTATGTAATTCGCAACTCAGAACTCGTCGGGCTTACTGATCGCGAAATCGAGTTAATCGCACAGATCGCTCGCTACCACCGAAAGAGTGTGCCAAAAGATTCGCACCCAGAGTTCGCTCTGCTTACTGAAACTGACCAGCGCATCGTGCGCTCACTTGCCGGCTTGCTGAGAATTGCGATTGGGCTTGACCGCACTCAAGATGGACGAGTGAAGAAAGTTTCCACTCGATCGGAAGATGAGCATTTACTTATTTTTGTTAAAGCAACAACAAAATTTGATTTAGAACTTAATCTCTACGCAGCGAATGAGAGACGAGGTCTACTCAGCGATGTACTCGGGACGAAAGTAAAAATCGTCGCGATTGAATAAACGAATTATTTGCTGTCGGTTTTTGGAGTTTCGTCTTTTTTCGCTTCAGCAGCACCCTCAGCAAGCCCTTTTTTGAGTTCGCTTTGAGCCTTACCTAGGTTTCGAGCGATATTCGGAAGGCGCTTGCCTCCGAATAGCACTACGACGAGCAAGATGATGATCCAAATTTCAGGTCCGTTGAACATGAGACAACTCTAGCATCACCCACCAAAAGTGCGCTAAGAATTAGAGATGCTCGAATGCGTTATAAACATCAGTGAGGGTCGGCAACTAGACACGATTGCCAAGATTCGTAGCCAAATCGGTAACGATGTCTTGGACATTCATAGTGATTATCACCACCATCGCAGCGTATTCACAATCGTGGGTTCTAAATCCCCCCACCAACTTGCAGAGCTTTGCGCCAAACAATTTGATTTATCTGAACATATTGGCGTTCATCCAAGAATTGGAATTATCGATGTCGTGCCATTTGTGCCGCTGGAAAACTCGACTATTGAAGAAGCGATTAATGCGCGCAACGAGTTCGCCGAATTTGCGGCAAGCGAACTAAAGATTCCGAGTTTCGTATATGGGCCCGAGCGTGACCTGCCCGAGGTTCGCAAGCGAGCATTCGTTGACCTATCACCAGATTTTGGACCAAACAAACCTCACCCAACGGCTGGTGCAATTTGTGTGGGTGCAAGACAAATTCTCGTTGCTTATAACGTCTTTTTAAAGAACTCAACTATTGAAGAAGGTCGCCGAATTGCTCGTGAATTGCGAAGCCGTGAAGTGCGAACATTAGGACTACAACTTGGTGATGAGATTCAAGTAAGCATGAACTTGATTTCCCCTGATGTTGCCGGACCTGCATTCGTTTTTGACGAAATTGCGAAGCACGCAGAGATTGATCGTGCCGAGTTAGTCGGTCTCGTGCCAGCACGAGTGTTGACTCAAATCACAAAATCGCGATGGGCTGAATTAGATCTGAGTAAAGAAAAAACTATTGAGTGGTGTCTGGCCGCGCGCAATCGCGCGATGCAAAACTTCGAGTGAACCGTCTATCCGTCGGCGGTTAAGGGCTGACGATAATGCGAAAAACGGGTGGCGGTTAAGCGCTGGCGATGTTGCGAGTGCCTTGCGCACGTTGACGACGCAGACGGCGACGCTCACGTTCAGAAAGGCCACCCCAAATACCGAACTTCTCGCCATTTTCAAGTGCATATTCAAGACAGTCGTTCTTAACTACACAGCCACGACAAACTTCCTTGGCTTCACGAGTTGATGCGCCGCGCTCTGGAAAAAAGAGGTCGGGATCAACACCTAAACAGTTAGCTTCGTCTTGCCATGCATGGTCACTGCTTGATGATCTGTTCGCTCTAAAATCCAATTTGACTCCTGAATTAAATGACTTCTGTTTTAGTTACGACAACTAGTCGTGCTTGCAGCTTGTAACTACAGGTATGTAATTTAGCCCCAAACTCAACAAAATGCAAATATTTCTTAGCTGGCGCGGCGAGAACCCCGACGGCGGGAAAGTTGTCGCTTGTGTTCGATGAAATCAACAAGCAAATATTCGCCAAGATTTTCTGGGCTTGTAAAAAATGCTCGACCATGATTGATCGCGGTTAGTTGCTCAATAAACGCTTGCAACGCATGTGATGCATCAAGCATAAAAGTGTTTATCCGTATGCCTTCGCGGGTCGCCCGCATGACTTCGCTCAAGGTCGCTTCAACCGTTTCGCGAACTGGCGGATAGTTGAAAAATACATCTCCGGACTTTGAAATATGGGCCGTCGGTTCGCCATCGGTGATCATAATTATTTGCTTCGTGCCACTCTGGCGCGACAACATTTTGCGGGCCAACATAAACCCGTGTTGCATGTTGGTGCCGTAAACAAAATCCCAGGAAACCTCAGGCAATTGCTGTGGCGTAAGTTCGCGAGCTACCTCGCTAAAACCAACAATACCCAAATAGTCACGCGGAAACTGCGTGCTCATCAAAGAGTGCAGTGCCATAGCAACTTTCTTGGCAGGCAGAAAGTAGTCGCGCATCGGCATCGATAATGAAAGATCCAACATCAACACAGTTGATGATCTTGTTAGATGTTCTGTCTGCTCAATTTCAAAATCATCGGCAGAGAGCTTAAGCGGAACTGTCGAGCCTTGACGTTGCAATGCATTACGCAATGTTCGCTGCAGATCTAATTGAAACGGGTCACCGTATTCGTATGGCTTTGTGTCGTAAGTTCTCTCATGTCCGACTCCTAGGCGCTCAACTTGGTGTTGCCCGAGACGGTCTTTTTCCAAGGATCCGAACACATCCCGCAACGCATTCGCACCAATTTTTCGCAAACCGCTGGGCGTAAGTTCAAGTTTGCCTTCTACCTGATCAATCAACCCTGAGTCTTTCAATTTCTTTGTCAATTGAGCCATTTGCTCAAGTGACTTTGCAGCATCTTCACCCAACATTTCTCGAACACGATCTAAGTCGGCTTCAGCCAAAGCTGATGGCGATGATGCATTGCGCAACAAATTATCTAATTGGTCGAGTTCACCGAGTTCTTGCATTGCTTGCATTGCCTGACTAAAACCCATCGGTTCATCGCCAGTGAACTCATGTGACTGACCCCAGCCTTTTTGTGGAAACATGCCCTGTAGCTTTTGCGAAAGCTGATCCATTTGCCATCGTAGATCCATGTCTTCTAAAAGTTTTTCACTGAGTTGGCGCATCTGATCGCGCTGCTCGGGTGTCATTGAATTCAACATCGCTTGGGCGTTCGCCATTCGCTGAGCCATGATTTCAAGTAACTCATCAAGTGTCTCCGGATTTTCAGGAAAAAAATCTCCAAAATTCTCCATGAACTGCTCAAATTTCGGGTCTTCACCGCGCTCGCGAGATTCAAGCATTTCATTTAATGCAGCCATCATGTCTTTCATTCTCTGCATATCTTGCGGGGTCAGATTTTCTACCGCGCCAGACATTTGGTCAAGCATCTGTTGCATTATTTGTTGACGGAGTTTTTCGAGTAGCGCTTCAAATCGTTGCTTTGATTCAGACGATTGAAAGTCGTAATGTTCGAGTTCGTTGATTTTGCCTGCTAAATCACTTGGCAACATGTCAAGACGAAAATTGCGCTCTTGAGCTGACTCTTTGGCAACTTCAGCGCGACGTTGATCGCCTGATTGTTCTGCCGACATAAGAGCTTCGTCAATCGCATGCCGTTCTTCATCAACGAGATCATCTAGTTCTGCTGAGATTTCGCTGTACACACCACCCAGATCGCCACGATCTTTTATCTCTTCGCGACGCTCACGTAGTCGCTGCATCATCTCGCGAAGTCCCATTAACTGGTCACCACGTTCGTTGCGCATACCTTCTTGCATCAACCGACGCAATGCGGCGTTCACATCACCGTGATACAACAGGTCGTCAGTTATTTCATCCACGATGCTTTGTGCATCAAATTCAAAACCACGTTGTGTTCCATCCCAACGTGAATAATTAAAGCGACTAACCACAATCGCACGCTAGTACTGACGGCCGTAGACTGATAATTCGTATGAGATTTCCTAGAACCTTTATTTTCGTAGACCTTTCTGGGTTCACGAACTATATGGAGACCAATGGCGATCGCAAGGCAACTGCGTTGCTGGCCGAGTTTCGTGCGGTAGCCCGGGCGATTGCTTCAGAGCGAGGCGTGCGAATTGACAAGTTTCTCGGCGACGGGTTAATGGCCGTGGCTGTTGAGCAAATCGAGGGCATTACATTTGCCTTAGAACTTGACCGCCGAGCCGAAACAGTTTGTGCACCACTGAAACTGCGAATTGGTATTGCCACGGGTGACACAATGCTGTTTGAGGGCGACGACTACATTGGCTCGGCACCAAATCTTGCGGCACGACTTTGTGACCAAGCCATCGGAATAGGTGTTTTGATTGCGACCGAGCAGATAATTGAACTTCCGCAAGGCGTCACGACAAAACAACACGATGCGATCAAACTTCATGGATTCAATGAGCCCATCAATGTTTCGGTACTTGTAGGTCGACCCGTTATCGCTGAGCGCCATGACACCACCGAAATCTGGACTCAGCGACTACCTATTGATTGATTTTTAGTGCGTTGACTAATTTTTAGCGCGTTGATTAGCTTTTGGCGCGATAAACCGCTCGACCGGCCGTTGCGTCTTTGTTTAATCGTTTTGATAGGTGTAAGCCTTCAAGCACGAATTCAACGGCACTTGCGATTGCTGCCGGAGACTCATCACCATTCGTAAGCCCATTTATAGACGTGCGAAGCGCGGGCATTTTTTCAAGAAGCACAACATAATCGGCCGAGATAATGTCCTCACCAGTTTGCACAACAACACCCTCAATGAATTCTTCTGCGACTGCACGAAGATTTTCTGAGTCACTGTGTTGTTTGAAAACTTGTAACACCGCTCCGCGAACTAGTTGCTGAAAAATCTGACCTTCGCGACCATCTTCAACAGCGTCAATTTCAATTTTTCCGGCAGTTGATGCCGCAATTGCGTCTAGATCACTAACTCGCGGGACCACATCAGTTTCACCAGCACGCAACGATCTACGCACTGCATTTGCACACAACAGTTCTTGATTACTCGTAGTTAAACGAACACTTACGCCACTGCGTTGATTGACCTGGCTGTTGGCGCGAGCAAGATGACTGATTGTGGCAATAATTTCTTCCATGAACTTTGGCGTTCGAACTTGAACTGCGCCAATGCTGGCAGGGCGCGATTCTTGCCGCACAACTGCAATTTCGGTTTCAATGTCAAGCGGATAATGCGTGCGAATTTGGCTACCAAATCGATCTTTAAGCGGTGTGATGATTCGTCCACGATTTGTGTAATCGTCAGGGTTGGCTGAGGCGACCAACATCACGTCTAGTGGTAAACGGATTTTGTAACCTCGAATTTGAATATCGCGCTCTTCAAGAACATTTAGCAACCCAACTTGAATTCGTTCTGAAAGATCTGGCAATTCGTTTATCGCGAAAATTCCGCGATTGCAGCGCGGTACTAACCCGTAGTGCAAAGTCAACTCATCGCTGAGATAGCGACCCTCTGCAACTTTGATCGGGTCAACTTCGCCGATTAAGTCGGCGATAGAAGTATCTGGTGTGGCAAGCTTTTCGCCGTATCGCAGACTTCGATGCACCCATGAGATTGGAGTGGCATCACCATGTTGCGCAACTAGTTCACGCGATTGACGCGACACTGGCGCGTAAGGGTCGTCATTGATTTCGCTGCCTGAAACAATCGGCATCCATTCGTCGAGCAGAAAAATTAGCGAGCGAATTATTCGCGTCTTTGCTTGACCCCGTTCTCCGAGAAACACAATGTCGTGGCCAGCGAGTAACGCGTTCTCAAGTTGTGGCATAACTGTTTCTTCAAAGCCAAGAACTCCTGCGAATAATTGTTCGCCAGCAGTTATTCTCGCGACTGCATTTTTTCGAATTTCTTCTTTAACTGCAACTGATTTCCATCCGGCTTTTTTCAATTCGCCGAGAGTTTTTGCAAGATTTTCTGGGGTCTCAAGTTCAGTCATGACTTGACATTAGTTGCATTAAATAGACTTTGACTAGGCCAACAACTATTTCTGCTGTAAATCTTGGCTACTTGCCAGCTTTCGAAGCGGTGGTATTTGCAGTAACTGCCGCTTTAGAAGTAGCAGTTTTCGAAGTTGCATTTTTAGAAGTAGCAGTCTTAGTTTTTGCACCACTATTTGTGTTCTGCTTTGGCGAACTTGACCCGATCGCAACTGTCTTTTTAGGTGATGCTGAAACAGCACCATCTTTGTCAACAACGACAATCTGGAAAGTGTTTACTCCACCTGGATTATCAGCGACTTTGATTGACGCTGCAGCAGATGCAGGAACAGTGCTCACAAGGATTCCGTTGCGGTAGATGTTGACTGTTGCGCCCGTTTTTGCAGTCACTTTAAAAGTCACAGCGTTACCAACTGCCTTGGCGGTTGCTGCTGCTTGTGGAGTATTGACTAAAAGAGGTGGCATTGGTTGACCAAGTGTTGGGCGATTTGCACTATCACCGTTTGAAGTTTGGAACCCTGTTGGAAAACCATTTGGAATTATCGGTGCACCTGCACCAGTTGGCAGAACATTCGGAATATTCGGAATTGCACCGTTTAAATTCGGCACCGATGTAAACGTATTAACAGGAATCAACGATCGAATTAGAACAGTTGTCGTAGTTGCACGGCTACCGCCACCGCCACCGCCACCACCGCCACTACTTCCCCCGCCGCCGCCACTGCTTCCACCACCGCCGCCAGACGAAGGTGCGGCCGTAGTAGTTGTTGTGCCGCCGCTAGTTGTGAACGAATAATTACTGGTTGTTGTACCACGAGAGTCAGTGACAGTTGCAGATGCATAGTAAGTAGTGCCGCTATCAAGTTCTCCGAGTTGTGAGATTCCATATCCACCGCCACATGTAGACCCGCTACCGCTGCCGCTGGCACGAGCAACAATGTTCGTCAGCGCAGCGTTTCTCGCCAAGACACCACTCGTCATATGCCAATCAACGCAGGAGAAATTAAATTCGACGACACCGTTATTAAGTGTCCAAGAGACTGTCGGACGACTTGGGATTGTTGTCGTAGTGGTAGTCGTTGTCGATGTTGTTGTCGTTGTTGTCGTTGCACCAGTTGATGAACCTGCTGGTGGCGAAGCACTCAACAACGAATAAGCCAAAATATTTGGTGAGCCACTACCTGGACCAGTAACAACACCAGCAGTCGCAGATGAAGTTATCCATGATGTAACACCCGAAACCGAAAGCGACGAATTTGCGCTTAGCGCTAATGCCGCAATACCGGCCACATGCGGAGAAGCCATTGATGTGCCAGAGATTGTGTTAGTTGCACTATTCGATGTGTACCAAGAAGAAGTGATGTTTGAGCCGGGTGCAAACACATCAACGCATGAGCCATAATTTGAAAATGACGATCTATCGTCGGCCGAAGTTGTTGATCCGACAGTTATCGCTGAAGAAGCAGCGGCTGGAGAATAATTACACGCATCTGCATTTGAGTTTCCGGCTGCGACAACAAATACAACACCATCATCAACACCACGAGCAACTGCGAGATCAAGTGCGGCCGAGCGAGAGCCACCAAGACTCATGTTGGCAACAGCAGCCACACCGCTTTGGTGATTCTCAACTACCCAGTCGATGCCAGCAATTACACCTGAGGTTGAGCCAGAACCACCACAGTCAAGAACGCGAACTGCAATCAGTGATGCGCTCGGTGCGACACCATAATTAGAACCAGCGACCGTACCGGCAACGTGAGTTCCGTGGCCGTTACAGTCTTCGGATCCGCGACCATCGGAGATTGAGCTAAAGCCGGGCGTAACTCGCCCACCAAACTCACCATGACTAGCCAAAATACCGGTATCAATTATGTATGCGTTGACACCAGCACCCGAATAATTTCGCGCGTAAAGACTGTTGAGTGGCAGGTTGCGTTGATCAATTCGATCTAATCCCCATGACAATGCGGTTACTCCACCGTCAGGGTTCGCAACCGGAGTCACAGCGCTAGATGCAGCCGACGCAATTGAAGTGCCTGCCGAGTTAGTCGCCGTAACAGTAAACGTGTAAGCAACTCCGTTAGTTAAACCACTAACTACACAAGTCAGAGCACCAGAAGTTGAGCAGGTCTTAGCCCCAGGTGATGACGTTGTGGTGTAACTCGTGATTGTTGCATTGCCATCGCTAGTGGGTGCAAGCCAATAAAGATTTGCCGACGCGTTGCCTGCACTCGCACGAACATTTTGTGGGGCCGTTGGTGCTTGCGGAATAGGGGCTGCGGTGTATTGCCAATTGAGACGAGTTGAACCTTTTTTTCCACTGTAACCATCGATTGCAATTTGATATGTCGTACCACTTCTTACAGCAACTGTTACTCGGCTCCAGACACCTATTTCACCAACTGCGTCATCGTTAACCGCGACCGTTGTCAAACCGTTTACCGCAGATCCTGTGTAAACGCCAAGAAGCGTGTCGAAGTCGCTCGACAAAGTTGTTAAAACTAAAGTGCCAGTTTCGGTCGCAACCCACTTGTACCAAATTGATGCGCTCGGCGCATAACCACCGTGGGTTGGTTCGCCAGATTCACGAGTTGAAGTGAGTGTCGAACTTAATGTGAAACTATTTGCACCCGAGATAGCGATCGCACCAGAAAACGGATCGTTCAAAAGTGACCCAATTGTCGTTATTGGAGCGGTGGCACTTGTTGGCACACCTGTGCCTGCCGAGTTTGTCGCTTGGACTCGAAAAATATGACTAACGCCAACGCTGAGTGTGCGCATTGAAACAAAAGTTGAAGTGCTTACGCCATCAACGAATGTTGTCCACGTTGTTCCGGAATTAGTTGAATATTGAATTGTGTAGTCGGTAATAAATGCGCCACCATCAGACGTTGGTTCTTCCCAATCAAGATCTACTTGACCAGTGCGCGCAGTAACCGTCAGACTTGTCGGTGCCCCCGGAGCAATCGGTGTCCATGGCGTGGAAGCATCTGAAGCTACTGACGGCTGACTTAACCCAATCGCGTTTTGTGCGCGAACACGAAAGATATGCGCAACGCCATCGGCGAGTGGGCTTACCGTTCTTGCAACATTTGCGCACACGCAACCTGCAACACCTGTCCATCCACTCCAAGTTGTCCACGTAACGCCATCGTTAACTGAATATTCGATTACATAATTTGTGATCGGCGAACCACCGATAGAAGTTGGTGCACCCCAACGAATTGCTACGTAACCAGGCCCAATTTGGGCGTCGTTTACACAACAAGGCTCAGAAGGAACACCCGGTGCAGCGGCAGCCGATGATGCTGACACCGCACTTGTTCCGGCGCCGTTAACTGCACGAACTCTAAAAATGTAAGTGGTGCCACTTGTCAGGCCCGTGACAGTTACAGAAGTATTTGGAGTGAAATTGTCGACAAAAAGTGACCACGAAACACCAGCGTTGCTTGAATATTCGATGACGTAGTCAACTACCGAACTTCCGCCATCGGTGAGTGGTGCTGTCCATCGAATTGCAATTTGATCTAGAGAAACTGTAGAAATCAGAACATCGCGTGGCGCGCTAGGTACAGCCACGCTCCATGGAGTTGCAGAAACCACACCCGATGCCGAACCGGTACCGATTGAATTAACTGCTTTAACCCGAAACAAATATGACGTGCCGTTGGTTAAGCCAGTAACAGTTGTTGCACGAGATGTTGAAACCCCATCGGCGAAAACCGTGTAGCTCGTGCCAGCATCGCTCGAGTATTCAATGACATAATCTGTCAGCGCAGAGCCACCAATTAGTAACGGTGCACTCCAAGTCAAACCAATACTTAGGTTGAGCGCTGTAGGCAAAAGCGAGTTCGGCGCACCAGGAATACCAATGGTTGCTGTCGTCGAACTTGATGGACTACTCGTACCCGCGCTGCTGACCGCACTCACCCGAAACAAGTACACAGTTGAGTTAACTAAACCAGTTACGGTCGCCGAAGTCGATGCTGATGTACCGTCATTAAAGGTTGACCACGCTGCGCCATTATTCGATGAGTATTCGACAACATAATCTGTAACTTCGTTGCCGTTACTAGATGTGGGTGCAACCCAACTTAAAGCCGCAGAGGCATTACCACCGATTGCAATTAAATCGCGTGGAACACTTGGCGCAATCGGAACAGGTGCCGACCATGCAGATTTTGTATACACCAATAAGTTGACAGAACCCGAACCAGCACCACTGATCGCATCAGGTGTTGCAAACGTAATTAATTTTTCTCTGACTGCTGCCGGTGACATTGCTGAATCTGATTCAAGAAGCAATGCCGCTGCGCCCGCAACATGCGGAGATGCCATTGACGTGCCCGATAACGAACGGATTGCATTAGACGAAGAAAACCAAGACGAGACAATGCTCGAGCCTGGTGCAAAAATATCTAAGCAGTTACCGTAGTTTGAGTAACTTGCGCGTTCGTCGGCTGAGGTAGTTGCGCCCACCGTGATTGCGACCTGTGCAGACGCAGGTGAATAATTGCAAGCATTTGCATTGCTATTGCCTGCGGCAACTGCCATCACGATTCCATCGGAAACAGCATTTGCAACTGCTTCATTCATTGAAGATGAAAACGAACCACCAAGACTCATGTTGGCAACTGCAGGAACCCCAGACTGGTGATGAGTAATCATCCAGTTGATGCCAGCGATGACG
>WLFB01000010.1 GCA_009703975.1 Actinomycetota bacterium
CCTATCCGCCCCTAGTTGATTTTTTAAGGACCACAAACCATCACGTCGTTTACAACAATTACAATCTCGGTCATCGTGCACCATGGCTAAGTGGACTTGTCCCTGAACTCGGTGATGATCGTTTTTTTATAATCTCCGATCCAGATGTTATTCCAGACAAAAATACTCCGAATGATGTATTCGAGGTTTTTGAAGAAGCTTTTTTGATGAATCCAAAAATCGACAAAGTTGGATTCTCATTGCGAATTGACGATCTTCCAGATCACTACATTCACAAGCAGGACGTCATAACTTGGGAGTCTCAATTTTGGCGAAAGAAATTATCAAACGGCTTTTATTCTGCACCTATTGATACAACTTTCGCGATGCATCGACCAGGTGGTGGGCATATAAATGCAAACTCATTGCGAAGTGCGCCACCATATCTGGCCAGACATTTGCCCTGGTACTACGATCTAAGCAAGCCATCGGCAGAAATTGACTACTACAACAAAAATGCTGACCAGTTGATTTCTAATTGGAATAATGAAAATCTGCCCGCATCAGTCAAAGCCGTGCTTGTAAAACTCCGTGCGGAGAACATAGCCAGAGAGCAAAAAATTTAATGGAACAAAACGCAATAGTTGTAAAATCGTTATCAAAGAATTTTCGGCTTTATCACGAACGAAATCGATATATCAAAGCAGCATTATTGCGCGGTCGCCGCGCCAAGTATGAAGAGTTTTTGGCCTTAAATGACGTTTCATTTGAAGTTGCACACGGAGCAACACTCGGGATAATCGGTTCAAATGGATCAGGCAAAACAACAATGCTCAAGTGTTTGACTGGTATCTATACCCCAGACAAAGGCAGCATCAAGATTGATGGCAAACTTGCGGCGCTACTTGAACTTGGTGCTGGGTTTCATCCAGAACTAACTGGATCAGAAAACATATATCTAAATGGCGCAATTTTGGGTATGTCGAAACGAGATGTGTTAGCCAAGTTTGACAGCATCGTCGAATTTGCTGGATTAGAGAGATTTATTAATACTCCCGTCAAGAACTTCTCATCGGGAATGGTCGTAAGGCTCGGCTTTTCGATTGCGGCACATGTTGAGCCCAAGATTTTGCTAATCGATGAAATTTTGTCTGTTGGCGATCAAGACTTTCAGCGAAAAAGTAGCGAAAAAATTGAAGAGTTCCGTCGCGAAGGCAGAACAATCGTTGTAGTCAGCCACAGTCTCGGACTTGTTCAACAATTATGTAAAGAAGTTATCTGGCTCGAAAAAGGACAAATCAAACAAATTGGAAATGCGACGGATGTTATCTCGGCGTACACGGGCGGTAGTTACGCCCAGCACACCGAAAAAGACGATGAGTCTCGCGAGCGGTGGGGCACTGGTGACGCACGGATTAATTCTCTTGAGCTCCTAACGTCTGATGGTTCGCCAACTCAACGCATCGAGTCAGATAGTGCTGTAAAAATTCGTTGTGAGATGACTGCCCATACGCGCCTTGAATCGCCAATTCTCAGAGTCAGCATCACAAAATTAAATGGTGACGTAATTTGGGCAACTTCAACACAACGTGGCACCAATACGGTTCGTGTTCTTGATGGACCAGCAACTGCGATACTGGATATTCCAAAACTTGGCCTGCTCGAAGGCACTTACTATTTATCGGCGTCGATCTCTGACCCAACTGGCACAACAGACTTTGATCATTGCCAAAACTGGGTGCGCTTCAACGTTCATAAAACGAACCTGTTTGACGAAGGAGTTTTATCGGTTACGTCAACTTGGTCTCTAGAGCGCCATCACCGCTAACTAAAACAATTTAAAGTTCTTCGGCCAACCTACGTTTAAGTTTATTAAATGTTGCTAAACCAATAATAAGAGAGCTCGTCGCGGCAATTGCCAACACAATCACATCATTCCAATTTGGTGATCTGCCGTTGTAAGTTGTTGCTCGAAAAGATCGAATAAATACTGCAGTCGGGTTCCAATAAAGAATTGAATGAATAGCGCTCGGTACTTTGCCATCAAACGTATGTGGATCATAAATAACTGGTGTCGCAAAAAACCAAAGTTGGTTGATTATTGTCCACAAATAAGGCAAATCTCGAAAAAACACTGCGCTCACACTTAACACCAGAGCAACACCCATCGCAAAAACAGCCAAAAGAAACATCAGCAGGATTGTGACTGGTAACCAAGGCAAAATAAAACTTCCGGCGAGTGTGAGCGCGATGCACACGAGCGTCATTTCAATTGAAAACTGCACCGAGCAAAACAGCACTTGAGAGATAACTAGACTCTCACGAGCAAAAGCGACTTTTCTCACCAAAGTCGTATTACTTAAAATTGATTGCAAACCGACACCGCACACAAGTGAAAAGAATCCCCAAGGGATCAACCCTGTTAATAAATACAAACCGTATGTCGTAATCCCCGACGGGTCACCGACTGGCGCTTGGGCACCAAAAAGCACACCAAAAACAAATGTATATATCGCCATCTGCGCAAGTGGGTTGAGCATCGACCACGACCACCCTAAAACCGAGCGCCGATATTTACTGCGAAGTTCACGCAATGTTAAGTTCCATAATAAGTTGCGTGAGTTCGCGATATCTCTTAGTTGCTGCATTGAGTTACAACTTACCATTACTTCAAACGAGTAAGGTTAAAATCAAACATATGGACGACAATAAAAATGCTTCCGCAGAGCTTTCGGTTACAGATTTAAACTCTGAACTTGAATCAGTGCGGAGCAAATTGCAAATCGCGGAGCAAAAGATAATGCAACTTGAATTGTCTCTCTTGCAATCACGAGATTTTTCGATTGGTGCAGCAGCTGAAGTGGGTGAAGTCAAAGTTGGTCATGTCAAGACCATTGAACAATTGAAAGACGCCAATATTCATATCAAAAGTCATCTTGCACATATCAAACGACTTGAAGAAGCAATGATGGAGTTGAATCGAGCAAGTGCTTTGAATCGAGCAAGATCAGCAGAATTAGACCGGGTTTACAATTCGGCTTCGTGGAAAATCGGCAGATTTGTAATGATTCCAGTGCGAATATTGCGCAAAATTATTAACTAAAAATGAAACCGTTGTTTAGCGTAATCACGCCGGTTTATAACCCTCCGCAATATGCGTTTGAGAAATGCATTGAAACAGTTTTTGCCCAAGAATTTAAAGATTGGGAGTGGTGTCTCGTTGATGACTGTTCGACCGCTCCATGGGTTAAGAATCGATTAAACGAACTCCAGGCACTAGATCAACGCGTCAAAGTTTACTTCCGATCCGAAAATGGAGGCATCGTTGCGGCTTCAAACGACGCGATCTCTCTGGCGTCTGGTGATTTCATTGTGTTACTTGATAACGACGATGAACTTCACCTTGAGGCACTTGAAGAAGTTGCAAAGAGTATCGAGGCGAATCCAAATGTCGACTATCTATATTCAAATGAAGACAAAATTACTGAAGATGGCGAACACTTTGACGAATTTGTCAAACCAGATTGGTCTCCAGAACGATTTCTGGCTCAAAATTATTGCTCGCATTTATCGGTGATACGAACTTCTCTTGTCAACCAAGTGGGTCGATTTAAAACTGGTTTTGATGGCGCCCAAGACTATGACTTGTTTTTGCGAATTACCGAGCGAACAAAGAACATCGTGCACATACCAAAGGTTTTGTATCACTGGAGGACAGTTCCTGGATCAACAGCTTCGGCGAATAACGCCAAGCTATACGCCTACACGGCTGCTGCCAAAGCAGTTGATGAACATCTGAAACGGCGGCGAATAGTAGCCGACGTGAGTTTTGATCAAACACGTTCTCTCGTGTCAGTTAAACGTCATGTGATCAATCATCCAAAGATTTCTATCATCATCCCAACTTGTGGAACACGAAAGTCTGTTTTCGGAGTAGACACATGCCTTGTAGTCAATGCTGTTGAAAGCATTGAGCGTAAATCTTCGTACACGAACTTCGAGATAATCGTCGTCGTAGATAAAGGCACACCACAACAAGTAATCACTGACCTCAAGACCGTGTGCCCAAATCGTTTGAAAATAATTGATTATGATAAGCCATTTAATTTTTCTGACAAATGTAATGTTGGGGTGGTCAACAGCGATGCTCCGCTGATCTTGATGCTTAACGACGACACTGAAGTGATTAGCCCAGACTGGCTAGAGACAATGGTTGGTCACATAACTGAAGAAGATGTGGCGATGGTTGGACCACTTCTACTTTATGAAGATGGAAGAATTCAAAGTGCAGGACACTCGAATACTCATTCGTTGCATAATTTCTGCGCCGGATATTCAAGCAATGATTTTGGCCATTTCAGAATGCTTAAACTTGCCCGCGAAGTTAGCGGGCTCACCGGGGCATGCGCGCTGATTAAACGTGACGCATACTTCGAAGTTGGTGGCATGAGTGAGATATTCCCGTTGGCTTTTAATGACTGCGATATTGCATTCAAATTTTTAGAACTTGGCTACCGCTTAATTTGGACACCGAATGCTCGGCTCTTTCACTTTGAGACCGCGTCACGACCTGCTCACGTCAAACCATCAGAAGTTAAATTGATAATGAGTCGCTGGGGACGCAAAATCAATAACGATGACTACTGCAAGATTCATTAACTAAATTTGTGAGCGAGGGGGGACTTGAACCCCCACGTCCTTACGAACACTGGCACCTGAAGCCAGCGCGTCTGCCATTTCGCCACTCGCCCGAATGGACTTCTGACCCTAACAGTTATGTCGCGTCTAGTGGCGTAGAATTGTTGCATGTTTGCGCGTGCCTACGCCACTTCGATCAGGCCAATTTCTCTCGGCAGGCAACTTATTGGTTTACTTGATCAATCTGCCACGAATGGCTCACTTTCAAGCACATACGTGATTTGTTTACATAGTGACGATCTAGCGGCATTTGCGGATGTTGAGCAACATCTTGTTCGCGAACTAATTGATGCCGCGACACAACATTGCAAGCAAAGCGGTTACCAGCATGGAGATCAGATTTCTGTTGTTTTGCGAGCTGAAGACACAATTAAACGTGGCACATTTCAGATCAAAAACAGCGGCCAACACGCGGTAAAAAATCCACCCGTTGAAATCAAACCTTCAATCGTTCAAGTATCAATAGCGCAACCCGAACCAACCCCGCCAATAATCACGTCTAAAACACTGGCCGCCCACGCTGCATTGGTTTTAGCGACTGGGCAACGATTCGAATTAACTGGAGACTCGGTCAAGATTGGCAGACATGAAAGTTGTGCGATCGTCTTCGCCGACAGCAATGTCAGCCGTGTGCACGCCCAACTTCAACGTGAGCTAACCGGCTGGTTGGTAGTCGATTTAGGCAGTACGAATGGAGTGAAGGTAAACGGCACAAAAATTTTAAAGGAAAAACTGCTTGCTGATGGTGACGAACTTACATTCGGCACATCTACAGCGCGGTTTGTAGCCTCATAAAGTGACAATCTTCATTCGTTGGGGTGCGTTCAGCGACACCGGGGTTCTGCGTTTGCAAAATGAAGACGCAGTGCTGGCGCGAGAAGGTTTGTTCGTAGTTGCTGACGGTATGGGTGGACATAATGCGGGCGAAGTAGCGAGCGCAATGGCAATTAAATTTCTTGGTGCTGCGCAGTCCAGCGGAATTGCCGATGCACAGCAACTCAATTCAATCATTAAAGAAGTCAACGAAAAAATATTTCAGGCGGCAAACGGACAAACCGATCAAAGAGGCATGGGTACCACGCTTACAGCCTTAGCGATAACGCCAACTAATAAATCAAAATCCGAAAATGATTCTAAATCTGTGACCGTTGCGAATATCGGCGACTCTCGTACTTACTTATTGAGGGCTGGAGAATTTAGACAAGTAAGTGTTGACCACTCTTACGTACAAGAACTTGTCAGTGAAGGTTTAATAACTCGTGACGAAGCGCGAACCCATGCCCGACGAAATATTGTCACGCGCGCATTGGGCATTGAGCCAACAGTCGGAGTCGACACATGGACACTTCCCCTTATTGCAGGCGATAGATATCTTTTATGTAGTGATGGTTTAGTTGACGAAGTTACAGATATAGATATTGAGACTTGTTTAAAGCTAAATTCAGACCCTCAGCAGACTGCAAATAAACTCGTCGAAATGGCCAATAAAAATGGTGGCCGAGACAACACCACAGTAATTGTTGTCGATGTGTTGGATAAAGACAACAAAGTAGTCAGTAAGCCAGTTGACTCTACGCTTTTGAAACCTGAAGTTAATTTTTCATTTCGTAAATTAATTATTTCAGTTGTGGTTGCGGTTGTCGCTTTAGTTACTTCAGTTGTCACAACTTCTTACGCACGTAGCGGATACTTCGTAGCTTACGAAGACGAAACTCCGGCAGCACGCGTATTGATTTACCAAGGCAAAGAGTTTCTTTGGTTTAATCCAACTATTGAAGCCGATAGCACTCTCATTCGATCTGATCTGAATTTGGTGCTAGATGCAGAAATTGTTACTAGGCCAGATTTTTCTTCGCCAACTGATGTACAGAAATATGTCAATCAAATACGTGAAGTTGTTGACGGAAATTAATATATGAACGACACAAAACGTGCGATTATCAACGACCGGTATGAAATTGGTCGACGAGTGGGTCGCGGAGGAATGGCTGAAATTTTTCAAGCCCGCGATATTCTTTTAGACCGAACAGTTGCGATAAAGGTACTTTTTGCTGAGTTTGCCGTTGATCCGGCATTCGTTGAGCGATTTCGACGCGAAGCCCAATCAGCCGCTGGACTCAATCATCCAAACATTGTTGGCGTCTATGACTGGGGTCGCGTTAACAATACTTACTACATCGCCATGGAGTTTGTTGATGGTCGCACACTCGCCGACATAATTAGACAAAGCAATAACTTCACCCCGGTGCAAGTCTGCGATGTAATTGGCGAAGTTGCGCTAGCACTTGATTCAGCGCATCAAAATGGTGTGATTCATCGTGATGTCAAACCGGGCAATATTCTCATCAGCACAACTGGCCAGGTGAAAGTCGCCGATTTCGGGATTGCTCGTGCACTTGGTGCTGGTATTGAGCAAAACCTTACTCAAACTGGCGCAGTGATGGGGACTGCAACTTATTTTTCGCCAGAACAAGCACAGGGTGCAGTGACCGATCAACGGAGTGATATTTATTCACTTGGAATCGTGATGTATGAAATGCTTGCAGGCACTGTGCCGTTCTCTGGCGAAAACGCCGTGGCAATTGCCTACAAACAGGTCCATGAAGATCCGATACCGCTAAATCAGCGCAATAAATCAATACCCGAGGGTTTGACCGCGATTGTTGCCAAGTGTATGGCCAAGTCTCCTGACGATCGATATTCAACTGCTGGAGAAGTTCGAGACGATCTCCGTCGCTTTGTTGATGGCTTGCCAGTTTTGGCGATGACTAGTCGCGTCGCCGGATCATCAAGCGATTCGGTAACTCGCGTGCTTCCAATTACGCAGAACGACCCGAATGTAACCACGGTGATCGCTAAACAAGATCAACCAACTTCACAGATCGCCGCAACTACCACTCAAAGACCCGCGACGATGACTCGAACTCGTGCTGCAAATTATCCACCATATGACGATTTTGCTCCACGGCGCACTGCTGGCTTTGTGTTTGGATCGTTTTTTGCGGCAATAGTTTTGCTTATCGGTGGCTTATTTTTATATCAAACAATTTCAGGTAATTCTTCAAATGCTTCGATTACTGTTCCTGATGTTCGCAACCTCACTGTCAAAGATGCCAGCGAAAAACTTCTCAGGCTTGGCTTTACACCAGTTCCACTAGCTGAAGCAAAAGATGGCATCGGAAATGACATCGTTTATTTGCAAGATCCAAAGCCGAGTGTTCTGGCTCGAAACGGTGACACGATCATAATTACTTATAATCCCACAGGCGCCCCCGTCGTGGTTCCGCTTGTACGGGGTCTAACAGTCAAAGAAGCAACTGGATTATTGGCGCCACTCGGTTTACAACTTGCCATTGCAGAAGTCCGAAATGATCCAAAAATTCCGGAGAATCAAATCATTGGCCAAGATCCAAAAGTTGACACTCAAGTGCGATCTGGCTCAACAATCGCGGTAGTTGTTTCAGGTGGAATCGGACAAGCGACTGTGCCAAATATTCAAGGTCAAGTATCAACCGCGGCCTTACAATTTTTACAGAGTGCGCCTTACAATTTCATCGTCACACTCGCTGAAGAAGCAAACGCCACAGTTGAAAAGGGACGAGTAATTCGAACTGAACCAGCAATTGGTGAACCAATAGCTTTTGGTTCACCGATAATTGTCTTCATCTCAAAAGGTGGAACGAAAGTTACGATGCCACAAGTTGAAGGTCTGACCGAGGCCGATGCTCGCGCTCAACTAACCGCGGTTGGGCTAACTCCAGATGTGAAGTATCAAGAAGTTCCAAGCGGAAATGTGAACGACGGCAAGGTTGTCACGCAAGGCACTGATTCTGGGACACAAATTGAAGCAGGATCTTCTGTTCGTCTAACAGTTGGTCGCGGAGTAGTCACTCCGTAACTTGCTGTGTTTTCACTTCTCGCATCGAAGTAAAAACGTTTTAATAATCTCGTGACCGTGTTCTGTCAGAATACTTTCAGGATGAAACTGCACGCCTTCTACATCTAATTCTCTATGTCTTACACCCATAATTAAACCGTCGTCAGTAGTTGCGGTAACTTCAAGTTCTTTCGGAACTGAATTGGGATCAATTGTTAAAGAGTGATATCTCGTAGCTGTAATCGGCGAATTAAGGCCGGCGAACACTCCTAGATTTTTGTGATGTATTTGAGATGTTTTGCCGTGTTGAAGTTCGGGAGCGCTTGTAATATTCGCGCCAAACACATGTCCGATTGCTTGGTGCCCTAAACACACACCAAAAATTGGTGTGATCTCTGCGAAGGCTCTCACGGCCTCACACAAAATCCCCGCGTCTTGAGGTCGGCCCGGACCAGGACTTAATAAAACTCCATCTGGTTTGAGTTCAATCGCTTGCTGAATCGTGACTTCGTCGTTACGAACGACGATCGGCTCAGCACCTAACTCACCAAGATATTGCACGAGGTTGTAGACAAAACTGTCATAGTTGTCGATCACCAATATTTTCGGTGCTGATTTTTTCATATCCTCTAGCCTGCCCCATAAATAGTCACTTCCAAAGCTATTTACCGCCTCTACACTTGAGACAGTTATGGCGACTTCAAAACGACGCAGTGGCGGTAGAACAACCCCAAAAGGCACAAAGCCCGGTCGCGTTCACGAAACACATCGTCTTGACACTTCTGATACTCACTCGTTGTATGGTAAAAATCTCGCAGAGGCTTCGTCTCGCTATACCCCGCCAACTTTACGTGAACAAAAAGTTAGTCCGACCTGGGTTCCAATTTTAATGTTTGCGCTGCTTGGTCTTGGATCGCTAGTAATTTTGCTCTACTACCTGGGATTTGTACCAGGTGGAAGAAATAATTGGTATTTGTTTTCAGGATTGCTCAGCGTTCTTGGCGGTCTCTACACCGCCACTAAATATCACTAGTTAGTTATTCATCTAGTTACTCGACTGGCGCGACTAAATCCATATCTTCTAAACAGTGTCTTGGCGGAGGTGGGTCTTGATCTGGCGCCATTGTCATTCGCAATTCTGTTCCACAACTTGAGCAACGGTATCGAACATTAATTCGTCGCATTTCTCCGGATGGTGGTGGAGGCGGCAAGGTTGATGTCATGCCACGCAGCATCCCAAGGCCAGTTTTCCAAATAAAATAAAACAGGGCTAAGCCAAAAAGCACCCAAATTATTTTTCCAAGCATTAGCGGTGGCTAATTTTTCGATTAGCCATGTTGATTAGCCCAGTCGTTCAATAATTGTGGCGTTGGCCAAGCCGCCGCCTTCGCACATTGTTTGCAAACCATAACGACCACCGGTGCGCTCTAGTTCGTTCAACAAAGTTGTCATTAGTCGTGTGCCAGATGCACCAAGTGGGTGGCCGAGTGCAATTGCGCCACCGTTGACATTGACTTTCTCCATGTCTGGATGCAATTCTTTTTCCCAAGCCAAAACTACCGCCGCGAAAGCTTCATTGATCTCAACCAAATCAATGTCATTAAGTGTTAACCCAGCACGTTCAAGAACTTTTTTAGTTGCCGGAATCGGTGCGGTCAACATATAGCGAGGGTTTTCGGCAGCAAGTGCAAAATTTACAAATCGTGCGCGTGGCTTAAGGCCCAACTGTTTTGCACGCTCTTCAGACATAATCAGAATTGCGGTTGCACCATCGGTTATTTGTGAAGAATTACCGGCAGTTACTTTTCCGCCATCTTCAACCGGACGATATGCAGGCTTGAGTGTTGCGAGTTTTTCTAATGTTGATTCACGAATTCCTTCGTCTGTTGTCATTAACTTTCCGTCAGCGTCGAGCGTCGGGATTATTTCGTTTTGAAACCGACCCTCACTAGTTGCGCGTGCCGCATAACTTTGTGACCTAACACCGAAACGATCCATATCTTCACGACTAATATTCCACTTCTCAGCGATCAGTTCAGCGGAAATTCCCTGATTTACAAGTCCGCCATCTGCTGCGTAGCGCGCTTGCACAGTTTGGCCAAACGGAAACCCATGCTTACCTTCAGCGATTGACGCACCCATCGGCACGCGCGACATCACTTCGACACCAGCGGCAACAACAATGTCGTATGCACCGGCCATCACACCTTGCGCAGCGAAGTGCGCAGCTTGCTGACTTGAACCACATTGACGATCAACAGTTGTGCCTGGCACACTCTCGGGCCAACCAGCAGCAAGAATTGCGTTGCGTGCAATATTTAAACTTTGCTCACCGACTTGCATTACGCATCCCATAACAACATCATCTACTAAGGCCGGATCAATCCCAGTGCGGTCAACAAGTGCCTTCAACACGTGCGCTGACAGATCTACTGGGTGCCAGTCTTTCAACCGACCGTTTCGTTTTCCACATGGTGTACGAACCGCATCTACGATCACTGCTGTTTTCATTTTGATCTCCTTATTAAACTGACATCATCAAATTGATATCAACTGTTGTTGCTTAAGTTTGCCTTGTTCGCAGGCAAATTTCACAATTGGACCTAAGTTTATTTAGAGCTTTACGCTCGGATGTCTATTCGCTTGCGGATTAAACCTTCCAATATTGAAATGCAATCCAAAAACAACTACTAAAACACTCCGCAGGATCAGAATCACTGATCTACCAGAACCTGTTGAGGATTTACCGACTTTTCGATCAATAATCGGTACCCCGATCTCTTTGACTTTATAACCAGCTCTACCAGCGACGACATTTGCTTCGAATGTGTCGCCCAAATAATGACTCGGAAACGACCTAGCAAATTCGTTGAGTAATGGTTTGGCAATTAATCGAAAACCGGATGTTGAATCGGTAATTCTCGTCTTGCACGCACGAGATGCAATGAAGCCGAGGACGCGCATCGCGAAACGTCGATGCCAGGCAACTTTCATCGAATCCTGTGTATCCCTAAATCGACTACCAATAACTAAATGTGCTGAGGTTGATTTCCAGACATCCACTAATTCTTTTAGATGGCTCTCAGGGTGTTGGCCGTCGGCGTCGCACTGAATGATTGCGTCATACCCTTCGTTCATCGCATATCTAAAACCACATCGCAAAGCGCCGCCGACGCCAAGATTAAGTTTCATTCGCAAGACGACTGCACCAGCTTGGCTTGCTAATTCGGCCGTCTTGTCTCCAGAACCATCATCTACGACTACAACGTCGTAACCTAATTTTTTGATCGCGCCGACAACACCACTTATTGTTGCCTGCTCATTTAAGGCCGGCACCACTACAAGTGGAGATTTTTGCACTTCTTGATCTACTTTTTTTTATTTGCTTGAAGACGTTCAAGTTTTTCGCGCAATAGTGCAGTCTCTTGGGTCAACGAATCAACTCGACGTTGATTTCCTGAAATACTCACTGTTAATTGCAAAAACAGCAAAGCCACTCCCACGGCGGTAATTGCTATCAGTAGTGCAATTGGTGAAAGTTGCAACCAAGTTGCCAAGGGCGTCATCAACGGCAAAAGTAAAGAAGCAAACACACCAAGCGCGCAGATCAATAACCAACCGGTCGTATACCTAAAACTAATCTTTCGTCGCCTCGAAAATCTGATTACAAGCAAACCAAAAGCAATACAACCACCCGCAAGCTCAAGTGTGTGGATCAAATCAGCAGACATTTCTCAAACTCTAACATTTATTGGAAATCAAAAAATTTTATTTTCTTGTGAATCTCTCCAAATTTCGCGAAGTCCCTCAGAAAGAGACCATTTTGGTTGCCATCCGAGTAGTAGCTTCGCTTGAGAAATATCGGCTTGAGTTGAGTTAATTTCACCAAATC
>WLFB01000100.1 GCA_009703975.1 Actinomycetota bacterium
AATGCGTCAAGTTCGAGTTTCGCGCCACGCCAAGCTTTAATAGCACTATGGCTCGATACAAGTTTTGCATGCTGCTCATTAGTCAGATTTCGAAACAAAAAATAGTTATGTGAACTCGTCACAAGTTCACACTTGATGCGAATTTTGAAACGTAGTAGTCGAGATGATGTAATTTCTGCGAGACCTGATTCTGTATCAAGTACAAAATTGTCTTCAGCAATGCATCGCACGCGAACCAATGACGTGATTTTTCCGGTGGGCTCGAGCAACAAACTGTATCGAGAATCTCCAATCGCCAAGCTTGCGATGTCATTGGCTAATTGCGAGTGTAAAAATTTTCTCGAATCTACGCCGGTTACTAAAATCTCATCACGAGTTTGTTCTAAATAGAACGCGCTCACAACTTTTGCTCCTTACGTCGTTGCGTCATGATCCGAGCCGCTGGAATCGCGGCCAGCAATGCAGCAGCCTTATTGCGACACTCGAGGTCTTCTTCGCTGGCGATGCTGTCGGCAACGATTCCTGCACCAGCCTGCAGAGTTGCGCCATGTCTACCAACAAACATTGTGCGAATTGCGATAGCCGTGTCTAGATTGCCTGAAAAATCAACATACCCGACAACACCCGCATACGGCCCGCGCTTAGTTGGCTCAAGCGCATCGATTATCTCCATTGCTCGAACTTTTGGCGCACCGCTTACTGTGCCTGCTGGGAGTGTTGCTCGCAATACATCAATCGGTCCAAGACCTTCGCGCAATGTTCCTGAAACTTGCGAAGTCAAATGCATGACGTGGCTATATCTCTCAAGTGACATGAACTCGTCTACGTTCATCGAACCAAATTCGGCGACACGGCCAACATCATTTCGTGCAAGATCTACGAGCATCACATGTTCGGCGCGCTCTTTTGGATTCTCTTTTAATTCACCGGCAAGTTTGCGATCTTGCTCGTCATCTTTGCCACGTTTGCGTGTACCGGCGATCGGTCGACTTACGACTCGACCATTACGAAGTTGCACCATTGGCTCAGGAGACGAGCCAACGATCGTGATGTCTTCGTGCTTGAGATAATACATATAGGGGCTCGGGTTAATTTGTCGCAACACTCGATAAACATCAAACGGGTCAGCCTCAAGAGCAATATCAAATCGTTGTGACAATACAACTTGAAAAATGTCTCCGGCACGAATATGTTCCTTGGCGACTTCAACGGCTCGCTCATACATTCCGTTCGGCATTGATGACTCAATTTTGAGTGTGTCGTCGCGCCTTGGCGGTTCAACAGGGATGTGCGCAATCGGTCGCGCAAGATCTTCAACTCCCTTATGAACTCTCTTGATCGCATTGTCATAGGCAGTTTCGCGCTGCTCGTGATTAAGACCGGCCACCGGAACACTCTCAATCATGTAGCAGCGCTGACGCCAATGATCAAACGCAGCAAGTGAGCCAATCATGCTCATTACTGCATCTGGCAGATCACGATCTTCTGGTGGAATGTTCGGCAGGTTTTCGATTTCGCGAACGATGTCATACCCAAGAAACCCCATCAGTCCGCCTTGCAATGGCGGCAGATCGGGATGCAAAGGTGCGGTGTAAGTTTCAAGCAACGACTCAATCGCCGCAAGGATTCCGTTTTCGAGCGGCATTGATTTAGGGATTTCGCCAGTCGCAGTTATTACACCGTTTCGCAAAACCAAAGTAGCCACAGGATCACGGCCGACAAATGAAAATCGACTCCAGCGTTCGCCGTGTTCAACGGACTCAAGCAAAAACCCTGGACGATCGCCGACCAGTTTCATATACGCCGAGACTGGCGTTTCGGTATCAGCGAGAACTTCGCACCAAACTGGAATAACAGTGTTTTGTGTAGCGAGAATGTGAAATTCTTCGCGCGTTGGAAATATCTGCATCAACTACTCAAGCTTTTGTACTGGCGCGCTCGGAGCCGCATGTCGCAACGAAGTTTTCGAGAATTTTCAAACCTTCTGTTGCCGATTTTTCAGGATGAAACTGTGTTGCAAAAATGTTTTCAGACCGAATTGCTGCAACAAGATCTGTGCCGTAATTGCAATTTGCTACGACTACTGACTGCAGTTGTGGAACAGCAGAAAGCGAGTGCACGAAATACATCCATGGATTATCGCTGATGCCAACAAACATCTCGTCTTGCTTTAAAATTTTCAGTTGGTTCCACTGCATTTGAGGCTTTTGCACATCAGCTGGCAACCAACGAATCTCGCCAGTAATGACGCCAAGACCCGAAACACCAGGACTTTCCTCACTACTTTCAAATAACATTTGCATTCCTACGCAGATACCTAAAAATGGTCTGGTTGTCGCAATCGCATCGTGAACAGCCGATTCAAGGCCCGCCTCGCGCAACGCAGTCATACACGCACCAAAATTACCGACACCTGGCAACACGACGGCGTCAGCGTCTGAAATCAATTTCAAATCACTTGTAAGTCGAGCGTCAGCACCAACAAATTGCAAACCTTTTTGCGCTGACCGAAGATTACCAATGCCATAATCTAGAACGGCAATTAGCGGCCTATCGCTTGCGTTCAAAGAATTCACCTACCTAGTCTGCCTGAAAAGATTTGTAGTTAGCGCGTTCGCGCAGCACTATCACACCACGATCAGCGCGTTCGCGCAGCACTATCACATCACGCTCAGCGCGTTCGCGCAGCGCGTTGCAGTAATCGCACAGCATTTACTAGTCCGCGCTCAGCCTCATATATTGCCATTAACAGACCATCATCATTTTCTGGTTTTTTTGGATCAAACGTTGCAAGCCGTTGCGACTCGGCGAGAGAAACAATTCGTTCACGACACCGCTCAACATTTTCAGCTAAGGCCGCGAGTTCAGCAAGAGCGCTCTGTCGCTGTGGAGATGCAGTCATTTTTTTGCAACTTTCTTTTTTGCTTTTTTAATAACAGTTTTACCTAGTCTCTTCGCTGGCTTTTTCACTGATTTTTTTACCGGCTTTTTTGTGGGAAGATTCGAACTCGGACAAAGTTTCTCGAGTAAGCACTCTTCGCATTTAGGCTTCTTCGCATCACACACCCGACGGCCATGCAAAATCAATCGCAAACTGAACTGCCCCCACTCGGGTGGAGGCAACATTGCATTCAGCTCATATTCAACTTTGACGGGGTCTTCAAGTTTCGTCAAACCTAAACGACGTGATAGTCGCCCGACATGTGTATCAACCGGCAAACCTGGCAGATCAAAAACAACACTGCGCAAAACATTGGCTGTCTTTCGACCAACACCTGGCAGTGTGATCAGATCTTCAATTTCGCGCGGTACTTCACCGTCGAATCGCGACATGACTTGGCTCGCCATACCAACTAAATTTTTGGCTTTCGTTTGATAGAAGCCAGTTGATCTCACCAATTGTTCAACATGCGCAACTTCGGCTTTGGCAAGTTTCGCCGGCGTCGGATAAGAATCAAATAGCGCAGGCGTAACCATATTGACTCGAACATCTGTGCACTGTGCCGAAAGAATTGTGGCGGCCAGCAACTGAAACGCCGACTCGTGGGTCAGTTCGCAGATCGCAACCGGATACTCGCGCTTGAGTAATCGCAACACGTCAGTTGCACGCTTAGATAGTTCTGTTTTTTTCACAGCCATGCGGAGGCAACGCTACACACGATCGTCAATAGATATCCTTCTAACGTGGTCACGTTTGAAATTAAGAGAAGTATGACCCCGGCAGATATTGCCGCCGTGACTGGGTTGCTAAATAAAGTCGAAATCGCTGACTCTCGTCGCCCACTTAACGATCATTTATGGATTGACCTACGCCATGGCGGCCGAGCCGGATTTGCAGGACTAATCGCATGGGATCCAGACAGTGTAAATCCGGTTGCATATTGCCAAGTTTCTCGTGGCAATGATTCATGGGCACTCGACTTAGTCATTGACCCGCACCATCGCGATCAAACTCTCGAACTCGGCATGGGACTGCTGCAAGAGGCCGAAAATATCATTGCAAATGAAGGTGGTGGACATGTGCACTGGTGGGTATTTAACTCAAATGAAATTCATGATCTTCTTGCCGCAGAGATAAATCTCACGGCTGGTCGTAATATTTTGCAACTTGAAGTCAAACTTCCATTAGCAGAAGAAGTTCTTACAAGTACAGAAAATATCTCAACTGTTTCATTTCAAGTTGGCATCGACGAAACTAACTGGCTATTGGTCAACAACCGTGCATTTGCTAATCATCCAGAACAAGGTGGTTGGACGATTGAAACTTTATTATCGCGTCTTAATGAGTCGTGGTTCAATGCTTCTGGACTTTTGCTTCACTTCGTTGAGCAACCATCTCGCCAACTCGCAGGTTTCTGTTGGACAAAACTCGACAAACTATCTAATCCAACACTCGGTGAAATTTACGTCATCGCTGTTGACCCAGACCATCACAACAAAGGTCTTGGTCGTTCGTTAACAGTTGCTGGTCTAAATCAGTTAGCAGCTGCTGGAGCCACAACTGGAATGCTGTTTGTCGATAAAGAAAATGCGCCGGCAATTTCGGTGTATTTCAAAATCGGGTTCAGCGTGCACCACGAAGGACAGGCGTTCATCGGCGAGATTTCACCGAGAACAGGCAACCTTTAACTAACAGCCTTTAGTAATACAATGATCGCATGACAGACACACTTTTGCCTCGTTGGTCGGTTGCAGATGTACATCAATCGTTTACGGCGCGATCATTTACAGATGCAATGGAGCGCACGGGCGCCAATGTCGCTCGACTTGAAGCACAGTTCGAAGAGCACAATATTCGTGCGGGCGATCCTCATAAGCCTTCTGCTCACGACGGCCAAATCGCTAACGAGATAATTGATGCGATGAATCAAACCATCAAAGAATCAGAAATTCTTGGTTCGTATGTCTACGCAACGGTCAGCACAAATACGCGCGAAGAGACCGCGCAAGGTTTGCTCAGCGAACTAGAAGTCATCGACTCACGCCTTTCCCCACTACTCGCTCGCCTAGCTGATTGGGTCGCCACGCTCGGCGCCGACGACCTAGCAAAAGTCAGCGATGTAGCGCGTGAACATCTCGGCCCATTGCAAAGATTGCAAGCACGCGCACAGCATCAGATGAGCGAAGTTGAAGAAGGTTTCTATGCCGAACTCTCAACCACTGGTTCTTCGGCATGGTCTCGTTTACAAGGTGACATAACTTCTCAGTTGAGTGTTTTAGTTGATCTGCCGGACGGCGAAAAAACTTTGCCGATCACTGCCGTGCGAGGCATGTCAACTCATTCAGACGTTGCAGTTCGTAAAGCCGCATACGACGCAGAAATGCGAGCATGGCCAACTGTTGCAATGCCATGTGCAGCAGCGATGAATTCAATCAAAGGCGAAGCAAACTCGGTAAATCGTCGTCGCCACTGGGCGGCACCACTTGATGCCTCGCTCTACAGCAATAGCGTTAGTCGCAAAACATTTGACGCGATGCAGAGCGCAGTAACT
>WLFB01000101.1 GCA_009703975.1 Actinomycetota bacterium
AGGGCGACACAATGGTTGTTGAGCGCGAGCGTGATTTGACGCTCTCGGCCTCAGCCCGTCAAACAGTCGAAGAGATTGATGATGCTCTAAAACGAATCGAGACAGGTGACTATGGCTATTCTGGCCGCTCTGGGTTGCCAATTCCGCGTGAGCGCTTGAAGGCTTTGCCTTGGACAACGGAACTCGTTCAAGAGCGTGCCGGTGGTATTGGTTCTTATTAGAACTCATACATTCAACGAAAATAGTTTATGACCGACGCGCCAGTACGAATTAGCGCATCAAAGTGGCTTGCCTATGTTTTGATCGCAATAGTGATAGTTCTTGATCAACTAACCAAGCATTGGTCGCTGAACGCTCTTAACGCAGGCAAGACGATAAAGATTTTCTGGACTCTGCAATTGAATTTAGTTTTTAACTCAGGCATGGCTTTTTCTCAAGGGCAAGGTGTGGGAAGAATCATCGGTGTGTTAGCAATCGCGGTCGTAATTGGGTTATTGATTTCGTTGCGTAAGCCAATGTCACTGATGACGATCATCGGTACGGGGCTTTTAATCGGTGGGGCCAGCGGAAATATTTTAGATCGAATGTTTCGTGGTGACAGGTGGATGAAGGGTGCTGTAGTTGACTTCATCGACCTGCAGTGGTTTCCAGTGTTTAATGTTGCCGATTCTGCTGTAACAATTGGTGCAGGATTTTTGATATTAGGAGCATTTTTTGCGAGGTCCAGTTCATGATCGACGAAGCTAAAAAGAGAATTATTGACGAGACAATTGTTTCGTCGTTGGTCGGTCAACGCATAGATCGAGTGATTTCGCTAGTTGCAGATATCCCACGAGCGGCCGCCGCGCAGATTATCGATGCAGGCGCAGTGCTGTTAGATGATGTGATTGTCAAAGCTGGAAAGATAAAAGTCACCGAAGGTCAGCACTTAGTTATTGATTTGACTTTGCTTCCTGAAAAGCAGTTACCCGCCGCCGAACCAAATATAAAAGTTGATGTGGTTTATGCAGACGAGGACTTGATCGTAATTAATAAGCAGGCAGGCATCGTTGTTCATCCTGGTGCTGGCAATCCGACTGGAACATTAGTAAATGCAGTGCTCGCGTTGTATCCAGAGATTGCAACAGTCGGTGATGTATTCAGACCTGGGGTCGTGCATCGCCTTGACGCTGGTACGACAGGTCTAATGGTCATGGCTCGTACAGCTCGCGCGTACGATTCGCTAGTCGACGCGCTTTCGCGGCGAGTTGTCGTGCGCAGATACTTGGCACTTGTTTGGGGAGAGATGAGTGCGCCAAGTGGAGTAATTGATGCACCACTCGGTCGCGATCAACGAGACCCGACTCGAATGGCAGTTCTTGCCGGCGGAAAGTCTGCCCGCACAAATTATGAAGTCCGCCAGGCATTTAATTTGCCAGTTAGTTGTTCGCTTCTTGAGTGCGGATTAGAAACGGGGCGTACCCACCAAATTCGCGTGCACTTGGCAACTCTTGGTCACAGTGTTGTCGGAGATGTCGTTTACGGGGGTGCACGCAGTGTGCTTTCTTCACCACGGCCGATGTTGCATGCGATGACTTTAAAGTTTGATCATCCGGTTACTGGTGACGAAATGAAGTTTGACGCGCAAATCCCTGCCGATTTTGCGGCAATTCTAAAGAAGTGTTCTTAACTTTTATTTTTTAACGACTGGCCAAGAGGCTTCGCCATTTGAGATGGCGGCGATATCTTCGAGGGTGTATTTCGTAAGGTGCTCACGCATGTATTCGCTAGCGAGATTCCAAACAGCCAAAAGTACACATTGCCCATCGTGGTCGCAAGAACCATCGGTATGTGGTTCGCCAAAGTCTCCTACGGAAATTGGGCCATCCACGGCTGAAATTATTTCAGAGAGATAAATATCGCTGGCAGGTCGGGCAAGTATGTATCCGCCCCCAACACCGCGCTTTGATTTAACTAATCCGGCTCCCTTAAGGGCGAGCAAAATCTGTTCAAGGTACGGTTGAGGTAGAGCAGTACGAGTAGCGATATCGCGAACGGATGTCGGACCGTCATCGTTTTGGTGCAGACGTAACGAAAGAAGTGCTCGACAGGCGTAATCTCCACGTGTCGAAATTCTCACGGCTATATGTTATGCCAGTTTCGGATGCGAAGATTAACTGTGATTACTGATCTATTGAAGTATTGTCATTGAACACAATCATGACTGATAAATCATCACCTCAAATATCACATCAAATATCACCAGAAATATCAACTAGGCCGCGCCTGCCGGCGTACAAAGCTGGCTGCATCACTGGCATTATTCCGGCGCTACTTGGGCCGTCTGGTACTAAAGAGATTCCAAGCTGGATGCCCAACTGTGTTCAGGGTGCGCGACAAGTTGTGCTGCTCGTGATTGACGGACTCGGTTGGCATCAGTTGCAAAAAAATCTTGAGCATTGCCCAGCGCTTGCAACGATGCAAGGTTCATCAATCACGACAGTTGCGCCAACGACAACCGTTAGCGCATTGACATCGATTACAACTGGTTTGGCACCCGCCGAACATGGACTTGTCGGTTATCGCATTGACATGGGCGGGCGAGTCATGCAAATGCTCAAGTGGGGCGATGAAAAAGGTGATTTACGAAATATGTATTCACCCGATTTAGTTCAACCGTGCCCACCATTCATGGGGGCGAGCGTACCTGTGTTGAGTAAAGCAGAACTAGAAGGCTCCGCATTTACGCAAGCCCATTTGCGCGGGGTACGACCAAAAGGTTGGCGCGCGGCATCAAGCATTTCTGTAGAGATCGGAGAGTTGTTGCGAGCAGGTGAGAAATTTATCTATGCCTATTACGACGGTGTTGACAAGATTGCTCACGAACGCGGTTTTGGTCCATTTTATGAAGCAGAGTTGCGCAGTGCTGATTCGTTGGTTGCAAATATCAAAGAAGTTCTCGTATCTGGCTCGGTGCTGTTAGTCACTGCCGATCATGGGCAAGTAATGGTCGGTACAAACACAATGCCACCGCACGCCAATGTTCTCGCGATGACCGCCTATCAATCTGGAGAAGGCCGATTTCGTTGGTTGCATGCGCGAAACGGCACCGAAGTTGAGTTGCTTGCACGCGCAACGCAACATCACAGCGATTGTGCATGGGTTGTGAGTAAAGAACAGATAATTGATGAACAGTGGCTTGGCCCAAGACTTGGCCCTGCAACTCGAAAGCGTCTTGGGGATGTTGCGCTTGTGCCTCGAGATGCAATCAGTTTTGACGATCCAGCAGATTCTGGTCCGTATATGTTGCAATGTCGACATGGTGCGTTAACGGATGATGAACTTGATGTACCGTTACTTGCCGTTACCGGAAACTGATAAGTCTGATATGTTAAATTCCCCACTATGAACGAAACACAACGCGGCGAAATAGTCCAAGATAATAAATTCGAAGAAAATAATCTCGAAGAAAATAATCTCGTAGAAGAAACTGTTACAGCACCGGCCAAAGTTATGCGGATTGGCTCGATGATTAAACAGCTACTCGACGAAGTGCGTTCGATGACGCTTGACAGCCCGTCTCGTGAGCGACTCGCAGAAATATATGAGCGATCGATTGTTGAATTGACGACTGCGTTGTCGCCCGATCTACAAGAAGAACTTAGAACGCTCGCGCTTCCGTTCAAGGATGGAGATATTCCATCGGATGCCGAATTGCGAATTGCCAAAGCTCAACTTGTCGGCTGGCTCGAGGGTTTGTTTCACGGCATTCAAGCGACGATGTTTGCCCAACAACTTTCGATGCGTCAGCAGTCAGAGCAAAAGCAGATTCAATCAGGCGAAGCATCAAGTGCGCAGCCAGGAGATCGCCCCGGAACATATTTGTAATGGGTGATTCGTTCACTCATCTTCATGTTCATACAGAATTCTCGATGCTTGACGGTGCGTCGCGCCTAGACGAACTAGTTGAGTGTGCGGTCAATGATTCTCAAAAAGCATTAGGCATCACAGACCACGGCAACATGTATGGTGTTATCGATTTTTATAAAGAGTGCACCAAACGTGGAATCAAACCAATTATTGGTACAGAGGCCTACATGGCCTATGAAACTCGCACAGAACGACCAACGCGCCGCGGAAAACTAGACGACAGCGGAGGAGACACTGAAGCGGGCAAAAAACTTTACTATCACTTGACTTTGCTCGCCGAGAATAACACTGGCTATCAAAATTTAATTCAATTAGCGAGTTTGGCATTTCTTGAGGGTTACTACTACCAGCCACGAATGGATTGGGAGTTGCTGACTAAATTTCACAAAGGTTTGATCGCGACTTCTGGGTGTCTGGGTGGACATGTTTTGCAGGCGCTTAAAAACGGCAAAGAAGAAGAGGCCTTAAAAACTGCTGCTCGACTTCAAGATATTTTCGGAAAAGATAATTTTTTTATCGAGTTACAAGATCATGGGATTCCGTTACAGATTGAAACTAATCCGAAGTTGATTGAGATTGGCAAAAAAATTGGTGCGCCGTTACTAGCAACGAACGACTGCCATTACACCCACCGCGACGACAGTCATTCTCACGATGCATTGCTGTGTGTGCAAACTGGTAGCACTATTGCCGACCCGAACCGTTTGAAGTTTGAAGGTCAAGAGCACTATCTAAAATCTGCCAAAGAAATGCGTTGGCTGTTTCGGGAGCAGATAACCGCGTGTGACAACACATTGTGGATAGCCGAGCGCGCAAAAGTTCAAATTGATTTTGGTGTGCCAGTGTTGCCCGACTTTCCAATCCCTGAAGGGTTTGTAGATGACCATGCATACTTAGAGCATCTGACATGGCTCGGTGCTCAACAACGATGGGGCGAAAAACTACCAGACAACGTTGTTGAACGCGTTGCATACGAACTAGCAACGATCAAAACAATGGGATTCAGTTCTTATTTCTTGATTGTTTGGGATCTTGTTCGTTATGCACGAGATCAATCAATTCGCGTCGGGCCTGGTCGTGGGTCGGCTGCTGGTTGCGCTGTTGCATATTCATTGCGAATAACCGATCTCGACCCGATTCGCTACGACTTACTTTTTGAACGGTTCTTGAATCCTGGGCGACGCAGCATGCCAGATATCGACATGGACTTTGACTCTCGATATCGCGATGAGATGATTCGTTACGCCTCAACTAAATACGGCCGAGACCACGTAGCGCAGATTATTACGTTCGGCACGATTAAGGCCCGCAACTCTGTGCGCGATGCAGCGAGAGTTCTTGGATTCCCTTACGGATTAGGTGACAAGATTGCCAAGTTGATGCCACCCGTTGTGATGGGTCGCGATACTCCTCTTAAATATTGCTTTGAAGAAAATGACAAACACTTGGCGGGGTACAAAGCAGCCAGTGAGTTACGGTCGCTTTATGACCTCGACCCAGATGTAAAGCGGGTGTTGGATGTTGCCCGTGGTCTAGAAGGTCTAAAACGAAATGTTGGTATTCACG
>WLFB01000102.1 GCA_009703975.1 Actinomycetota bacterium
ACCGGTAGTTATTTCTCGGGTTGTCAGTTATGACCCAAATGGTCAAGATGGTTTAGAAAACGAAGCTGGTGTTTGGGCACTGACCGACAATGACCAAAAAACTGCATGGTCTACCGACTGTTACGCCACTGCATTTTTTGGCGATAAAAAATATGTTGGGGCCCTAATTGAACTTTCACAACCGGCATCCGGCGTATTAAAAGTCGGCATGCAAAATGGCCCGTGGTCGCTTGAGATCTACACGGCAACTGGCGCTGCTCCGACTTCGCTAGAACAATGGGGCGAGCCGACCGCTACCGACTACAACACTCGACGCGGCGTCGCACAATTCATGGTGCCTAGTCAGACGCAATTCGTTTTGCTGATGATGCGCGAAATTGGAATGAGTGATCAATGCAGTCCAGATAATCCATACCAAGGGTTAATGCAAGATCTTTCTTTTAACGCTGCATAAAAAAGTAGATAAAACTTGTGATTTCAAATCCGTTTACCGATCCTAAATGGGCGGATAAAACGCTTCGTCTTATTGATCGCACGGTTGGGTTCGTTCGCGATAAAACTACTCGCCCACTAGCAAATCTCGTACGAGCCATTGTCTTTGGTGTGATTTTGATGGTTGCCGGCCTGTTGATTTTTATTTTTGGCTTGATCGGGTTGGTTCGTGCGTTCAACGAGTTACTAGATGTTTGGTTGACCAGACCAACTGCCGTCTGGGTGTCTTATTTTTTGTTGTCGCTATTATTTACAAGCCTTGGTGCACTGTTGATGCGTAAGCGACATCAAACATCTACTAACTCAAAGAAAAATAAATAACGGAAGGCGATTTAATGTCGACTATAGAAACGACCCATCAAAAAGTGATTATCATCGGTTCGGGCCCTGCTGGTTTGACTGCCGCGATTTATACTGCCCGAGCCAATCTTGCGCCTCTAGTAATTGAGGGTGAACCATCTTCAACTTCTGATCAACCTGGGGGCCAGTTGATGCTGACGACAGAGGTTGAAAACTTTCCTGGGTTTCCAGAAGGTGTGATGGGGCCCGACTTGATGATGAAGTTTCGCGATCAAGCTGCGAGATTCAATACAACTTTTATAACCGAAAAAGTTACGAAGGTTGATTTCTCACAACGACCATTTGCTGTTTGGGTGCGGGACACGAAATACACAGCTGACTCAATAATTGTCAGTACTGGCGCACAGTCGATCATGCTTGGGTTAGAAAATGAATCTCGTTTCTACGGGCATGGTCTTTCAACTTGCGCCACTTGCGACGGTTTCTTCTTTCGTGGACAAGAAATTGTCGTAGTTGGCGGTGGCGACTCAGCAATTGAGGAGGCTACTTTCTTGACTAAGTTCGCTTCAAAGGTCACGATTGTTCATCGTCGCGATAGTTTGCGCGCCTCAAAAATTATGCAAGACCGCGCTCGAAACAATCCAAAAATAGAATTTAAATGGAACTCACAAGTTACTGAAATCATTGGCACCGACAAACTTGAAGGAATCGGTTTAGTTGACACTGTGACTGGAGAGAGTTCAAAAATGGCCGTCACGGGATTATTTGTCGCAATCGGCCACCGACCAAACACTGATCTTTTCAAAAACATTCTTGACATGGAAGCCAATGGTTATTTGATAACTCGACCAGGTTCGTCGTACACAAACATTGACGGTGTGTTTGCTTGTGGTGATGTGCAAGACCACACTTACCGACAGGCAATTACTGCCGCCGGTTCTGGTTGTACGGCCGCGATTGATTGTGAACGTTGGCTTGAGGCGCAACATTAATGATTCACTTTTCATCTCACCTGCCGAGATAACCTAAAAGTGTTCTCGCGATAAGTGAGAACTTGACGAAAGGTTTTTATGGCAGATGGAATAGTCATTCTGACGAGCGCAAATTTTGATGAGACAATTAAGTCTTCGACGACACCTATTCTGGTTGACTTTTGGGCAGAGTGGTGTGGGCCGTGTAAGGCAATGAATCCAATCCTTACCGAGATCGCAAAAGAACAAGCCGGTAAAGTGACTATCGCCAAACTTAATGTTGACGACCACGGTGATATTGCACAACGCTTCAGTGTGATGAGCATTCCGACGATGATGCTTTTTAGTGAAGGTGAAATGAAACTAAAAATGATCGGCGCCAAGGGCAAGCCTCAACTGCTTGCGGAGATCGCAGAATTTATCCCGACAAAGAGTTAGTTTTCGGCGACAACTTTGCGGTTGTTGGCGATTTACAGCGTCGGTTGCGTGACGCCAAACTTTTAGATCTTTCTTTAGTCCAGGTTGGGTCATTTTGTGAACTAACAAAGTTGGCAGTTGAAGAATTGCAACGGCGGCGAGGTCTGCTTGTTTCCGGAGTTTGCGATAAGGCCACTTGGCTGACGCTTATTGAATCGTCGTTTCAATTAGGCGACCGATTAAATTATTTTTCATCACCGTTACAGCGCGGCGATGATGTGGCAGAGCTTCAGGAGTTGTTGGCGCGCACGGGTTTCGACATTGGTCGCGTTGATGGTTATTTGGGTGTAAAAACTGCAGCTTCGCTTAAAGATTTTCAGAGTAACTACGGCCTAGTAATAGATGGCATTTGTGGTCCGGTCACACTTCAAGCACTACGTCGAGCAAGTCGACATAGTGGCAATGGCCCTGGTGTGGGGGTCGTTAGAGAACGCCACACAGCGCCAAGATATAACGATGACCTTGCAGCATTTCGCGTCGTAATTGGTCAATTCGGTGCGCTGGATAATTTGACTCATGAGTTATGCGATCGATTACGGGCCCAGCGCACCAACGTCGCGGTTATCCACGATGATGACCCACACCGACATGCACAACTTGCCAATGATTTTGCAGCCAACCTGTATATCGGCGTTGAAACTCGCGAAACCTCTAGTTTTGAAATTGCGTACTATCACACAAAGGGTTTTCATTCAGTTACGGGTCATATTTTTGCGACCTTGGCCGCCGAAGCCATAGAACGATCTGCGCCTTGGTTCTCGCCCACAGTTGCTGGCATGCGTTTGCAAGTTTTACGTGAAACGACAATGCCTGCGGTTCTCTGTGGATTAGGACCTTTTCGGGTCATTTATCCCCATTGCACGGTGATTGCCGATAATCTCGCGAAATCAATGGCTATATGGGTCAAAACTACTTCGTCGTAGTTTGATATCTGAAAAATAGGCGTTAGCGATAGTTTTCCACAGATTATGCACATTCTGTGCGAAGTCTCTATAAAGGTTTATCTGTAAGGTAAACCTGAGAGTTAGTTTTACTTACCCAATTCGCACGAATGACATTAGTTATTCGCCGTTTGGAACGCCGTCAGTCATTGCTCGATATATCCGCTCTAGATCATTAAGATCAGCAAACTCGACTGTCATTCTTCCACGTCCAGCTGTTGCGACAATTGAAACTTTCGTCGACAAATGTTCGCCGAGCAACCTTTGCAATTCAACTAAGCCAGGAACAGGAAGTGTCGTTGTAGTTGGTGATTTTTTGGTCAGCTTATTTTGATCGTTATTTGAACTGTCAGTTTTGCTTGGGCGACCGGTTGTGGCTCGAACGGCATCTTCTGTAGCCCGCACTGTCCAACCTTCATCGGCGCACTGCTGAGCCAGTTTTTCTTGGAGGGCTTTTTCTTGAACACCTAGAAGTGCTCTTGCGTGACCACCTGAAAGTCTGCCGCCGGCCAGGAGTTGTTGAATTGAAGGAGGCAGAGAAAGAAGTCGCAGTGAGTTAGTGATCACTGTGCGTGTTTTACCGACCCGCTCTCCTACTTGTTCGTGGGTCATCGAAAAATCATCTAATAGTTGTTGATATGCAGCAGCTTCTTCAAGTGGTGTCAAGTCTTGCCGATGCAAGTTTTCAATTAATGCTTGTTCAACAGAAGAAACATCATCTGTTTCACGAACCAAAGCAGGAATTAGCACTAAACCAGCCTTTTGTGCTGCTCGCCAACGTCTTTCGCCTGCGATCAACTCAAAGGCAATACCAGTTGTTGCATCAACTTGTTTTAATGGCCTGACAAGAATTGGTTGAAGTACACCTACTGCTTTAATTGATGCCGATAATTCGTCCAACGAATCTTCATTAAAATAAGAGCGAGGCTGATTCGGATTTGGAGAAATAGTTTTGATCTCGACACTTCGCAGACCCATGCCATCAACTTGCGCTGAGTTCTCTTCACCGATTGATCGTTCAATTGGACGACTGGGAATTAGTGATTCAATTCCTTTACCGAGCCCTTTGGGACGTACCACCACTAATCTCCTTTGCGATTTCTCGGTATGCCTTTGCTGCTACCGAATTTGGATCAAACGACGTAATTGGTTGTCCGTGCGATGGTGCTTCAGCAACACGCACAGATCTTGGTACGACCGCTTTACAGACTTTATCGCCAAAATGTTCGCGAACTTCTCGCACAACATCGTCAGCCAAGGTCGTATGAGTGTGCATCACTAAGGCAATATGGCTAACTTGCAAGGTTGGATTAAGCACCTGGCTAACACGATCAACGCTTCGCAATAACTGGCCCAGTCCTTCGAGTGCAAAGTATTCACACTGAATCGGAACAAATATCTCGTTGGCTGCTGTCAAGCCGTTGATTGTTAATAAGCCTAACGATGGGGGACAATCCAATAAGACATAGTCATATTGATCAATTATTGCTTCGATTGCTTTTTTTAACCGTTGTTCACGACCCATTTCAGAAACCAATTCAATATCGGCACCCGCCAAGTCAAGATTAGACGGTGCAATAAACAGATTCTTTATAGATGTGGGTTCAACACAGTTTTCTAATTTTTCGCCTCGTAACAATACGTCGTAAATTGTTGACTCTAAATCCCGTGAGTTGATCCCAAGTCCGGTAGAAGCATTGCCCTGGGGGTCGAGATCAATTATCAAAACCCGATATTCGAGTTCGGCTAAAGCCGCGCCAACAGTGATGGTAGTGGTGGTTTTACCCACCCCGCCTTTTTGATTGGCGAATGCAATTATTCGTGGCAGAGGACGGCGTTCCGTTTCGCTCACAGATTGATCTTTTTCACTCATACACAGAGCATAATCTCTCAAAGCTTATGTCGTACGGATAGTGCGATGTCTAGTGAGATGGCTAGTGAGATGGCTAGGCAAAAGTAGCTCTTAACATATGTTTCACGTGAAACAATTTATGGAATAACCGCTATTTTAAAGGTTTTTGAGAAATCTCTTAGTGCGTAAAACGAGCGTTACGAAGCGGTAGTTTCATCATCAGAGCTAAATTGTTTCACGTGAAACATTGCCACGGCGCCGATTCTTAGTGGTCCTTCTAAGCCCAAGGCTCGTACTTGTTGCTGATCCCACCGAGAGTCAGTACCGGGTGGAGGCTCGCTAATCATGATTGCACCACCTGGCTTTACGAGTTCTCGGGAAAAGTTAAGCGTTTGAATTGGTGGCCCTAAACCACGACTCATTGCGACATCAAAATG
>WLFB01000103.1 GCA_009703975.1 Actinomycetota bacterium
GGTTCAGTCGCCGTCGGCATGCTCGCCTTGCGCGGCTACGAAGTTGTCGCCAGCACGGGCAAGCCAGAAACTGCCGAATGGCTTAAACAAATCGGCGCCAGCGAAATTATTGACCGCGCAGAAACTTCAGCCGAGTCTGCCAAACCACTTGAACGCGAGCGATGGGCTGGTGCGATCGACTGTGTTGGCGGTGCAACACTCGCCTACATTTTGCGTACTTTAAAATATGGATGCAGTGTTGCCGCGAGCGGACTCACCGGTGGCACAAATTTGCCAACATCTGTATTGCCATTTATTTTGCGTGGCGTCAACCTGCTCGGCATCGACAGCGTGCAAACACCGCTTGAGCCGCGCAAGGCAATGTGGCAGCGAATCGCCACAGATTTGAAACCTTCATGGCTCGAAACACAGAGCGTCGAGATCATCGGCTTAAGTGACTTGAGTGCCCAACTTGACAAGATTCTTGCCGGAAACATGCGCGGGCGCGTACTGGTTAATCCGCAATTATAGGTCTATTGATTTAAAGATTTATAGATTTATCGCGTCTACCTGAACTGCGTTATTATTTAGCCAATCGCACAAAGGACAATACGCATGAGCGCAGGCATTAATCCAGAACAACTTCAAAAAGCTAAGACAGACAAAGGCTTCATCGCCGCCCTAGACCAAAGTGGCGGCAGTACGCCGAAGGCACTCAAACTTTATGGCGTCGAAGAATCAGAATATAAGAACGACGCTGAGATGTTTGATCTTGTTCACGCTATGCGATCAAGAATTATAAAAAGCCCTGCGTTCACTGGCTCGCGAATTCTTGGTGCGATTTTGTTTGAAATGACTATGAACCGCACAATTGACGGCAAAGGCACCGCAGAATATTTGTGGCAAGAAAAATCGATTCTGCCATTCTTAAAAATCGACAGTGGTTTAGCTGACGAGGCTGATGGCGCACAGATTATGAAGCCGATACCAGAACTCAGCATGCGACTTGAGAGTGCCAAATCGCACGGAGTTTTTGGCACAAAGATGCGCTCAGTGATCAAACTCGCCAATAAAACTGGCATTGCAGATGTCGTCAAACAACAATTTGAAATCGGTAAACAAATCGTTGCTGCTGGTCTTGTGCCAATTATTGAGCCAGAAGTTGACATCAATAGCCCTGAGAAAAGCGCCGCTGAAGTTTTGTTGAAAGCCGAAATTATCGGTCAACTGAACTCGCTAAGTGCCGACCAAAATGTGATGCTTAAACTCACACTGCCAAACGAAACTGGTTTTTATGCAGAGCTCGTCAAACATCCGCGAGTCGTGCGCGTGGTCGCACTCTCAGGTGGATACAGCCGAGAAGAAGCAAATAAACAACTCGCGCAAAATCACGGAGTTATCGCGAGTTTTTCGCGCGCACTAACCGAAGGCCTTTCAGCGCAACAGTCTGAGACTCAATTCAACGGCGCGCTAGATGCCGCAATTCAAGCCATTTTTGAGGCGTCTAATACATAAAATTTTGTAGTCGCAAAAACAGAACCTGCAAAAGCCTTATAAAATATGGGTTGCCTATCACCCACCTGATCTGAGTTTGTGCGTAATATCTTGGCATATGAAAAAACGTGACCTCATCCAAGCAGTAGCAATCCACGCCGACGTCGACAAAAAAACAGCAACTGCTGTTGTCGAAGGCACAATTGACGTAATCTTGGCAACTGTTGCCAGTGGTGATGTCGTTAACATTTCTGGCTTCGCAAAGTTTGCCAAAAAGTCTCGCCCAGCCCGCATGGCTCGTAACCCGGCAACTGGTGAGCAAGTTCAAGTGAAGGCAAAGACTGTTGCGAAAATTACAGCACTTAAAGGATTCAAAGACATCGCCCTTGGCGTTGCGTCACCACCAAAGATCATCACAGTGCGCAAGCCTGTTGTTGAGACAAAAGGCGCTGCAGCTAAAAAACGCTAACAAAACTCATCTACTAAACATTTTTTAAGTTTTAGTACTAATTGTGTAGTTTGTTATTGTTGCGTTTATACGCTCAGCGGATGTTCAAAAAACCTGCTTTAGTAGTTCTATTCTCAGTTCTCGTTGCGACTGCAACATTCTCGAGTGCTCTTGCGGCGCCAGCCACCGACATCAAATGGCGAGAGACCTCGCTGCCACCGTCATCCGTAATTTCTGTAAATGAACTAGCTAATTCAAATTCAAATGGCAAAAAAACTTGGGCAGTTAAAGGCGACTGCTCAATCAACAAGGCCAAAACTCAGGTAACTACTAAACCATCTGGTACCTGCATTGTGACTTTAAAGATTGCGAAACAAGGAAGTTTCAAAGCAATCGCCGCGACAAAGGCACTATCAATTAGTGGCTCAGGCGCTACCAATACTTCTGCAACAGGTGGCACGACAGTTACAACTGTTGCGACCGTAGCAACAACAAGTAATAGTCCGATTTATTACACACCAGCGCCGATGTCGGTAATTCTAAAGCGATCACTCCCGGGCAAAACTCTGAGTGCTCTGTCTGCTGTTTCAAATCGAACCAAATTCATGATTGGCGATAACAGTTCTGGTGCGCTCGCTGCAAACTATTTGACAATTGATTCGGCTTCCTCATATGCGGCGCCAGCAGCCCAATTGACTGCGCAGACATTTGAGTCATATCTGAAAGGTATTTTCAATGCAGCTCCTGACACCACCGATACATCACAGTTCAGAATCGACTCAGTTTTACATAACATTTACTCGCTCGATTTCGAACCAGCAAGTGCGAACAAATTAGTTTTCAAAATTAACTGGGGTTTCACTACAGCCTCAACAGGTTTCATCTCATTTAGTTATGACAACGCAAACAAAGTTTTGCAGGCGAAAAAGCGATATTCGTTAAGCACTTCAACGTATACGCACTCACTTGACTCAAGTTTTAGCGCAGCGAACTACTACGTGAAACTGAGCAATGGATCGTTCTCGCTTGTGCCATCCATTGGCGACGCTACGCAATTGCATTTGTTTAGTTCGCCAATCAACTATGACATGCCAACTGATTTCAACCCAGATGGCGTTGCATTTGTAAGCAACGAACGAGTTTCAATTGCGGGTGTCAAGAACGAGTCGACCTCAAGTTACGAAAGCAGCAACGGTGTATTGAGAGACATAACTGCCACTTATAAGCCTCAAATTTCAGTTGTTGGCTCGAGTTCTGCAACAAAATCTGCTGCAGATGCAAAAATTGCCGAGATCAAAACCTTGGTCGAGGCACAGGGTGGCAAATTGCGCTATGACACTGCGTTGTACAAAAATTACCGTGACGGTGCACTCGGGGTTACTCTGCAAAGTAGCAGTATCGCAAATGGTACTCTCGGTCAACAGACAACGCCGTTTGTATATTTCACGAATGAAAAAGACTCTTCGGGTATGTATCACCCGTTTATGGTCATGGCTAGTTATTCAATAACTGACAAGCCAAGCAATCTCAACGATATTCGTAGGCCACCTGGTGACGGCACAAGCGGTGGCGGCTATGCATCAAGCAAAGTCACACGAGACGCAGTTCTGCAGTTGGCAATGAACAGGATTCCATTGCGTGATTATGGTTTAGTTTCAAGCCTTACCGAAAACACTTTTGTTAAGTCATTGCTTTCTGATGGCAAGAGTTCGGCTGCGCCAAACACATTTAATTACGCCAGCACGAGCACGAACGGAATCGCATTTGACGGCGTTGAAATTTACCCAGCAATGAACAACACAGTTAATCAATCACAACCTGCCGCAGAAATCTGCAGCATTGGTGTTCACGTAGGGCAAGGCATGGGGTTGCATTATCACGCAGATGGGTTTAGCGCATTAAACAATGGGCTAAGTCTTTACAACTCAGATGACTACACCGGCAAAACCCACCCACCATTGCTCGGTTTCGGTTTAGACGGTGTTGCCTTATTTGGTAAATATCTCGCAGCAAATAGTTCGATGATCGGATACTCGGTTGCGCTTGACGAATACGGCGGTCATGACCATGACGGCATTGGCTATCACTATCACGCCCACACTGAAGCGGCAGTGAGCCCGCTCGGAAAGGCATATACATTGCATCTCTTACTACGAGGTGCGTGGCGCGGAAAGATCAACTCGATCCCATCATTTTGGAGCAACGACAAGAAAAGTACTTACCTAGGTTTCTAAAAAACGGTGCGACAATTGCACTGCAATAACTAGATCGCGATAGCTAGACCGCAATAACTAACCAACGATTGTTACGAGTTGGAAGATCGGTAGGTACAGCGCAATTACGGCTGTACCTACGATCACACCGAGACCCAAAATCAAATACGGCTCAATTGCCTTTGCGAAATCTTCACCATCTCGCTTGAGGTCTTCTTCGGTATCAGCCGCATACCGCGCAAGCACACCGGCAAGGTCTCCAGAGGCATCACCAACTGCTGCCAGATCGCGAAACACTAATGGCAACTCATCGATACTTGAAAAAGAGTCGGTAACAGATTCGCCTTGTGCAATTAAATTTTGAATCCCCAAAAATGCTTCTTGAAACACCACGTTGCCACTTGCCTCACCGGTCATTTCTAGAGAGTCGAGCATTGAAACTTTCGCTGTGAGCAAAGCGCTCAACGTCGCGGCACTGCGTGTAGTAATTGACCGATGGATAAGCGCACCGAGTCGTGGAACCTTTAGAAATAAATTATCTGTGATAATTCGCCCAGTTGGAATCTTTCGAAGAAGATAACCCAACGCAATCAGCAAACCCAAAATAGTAGGAAACGCCCAAGCTTGACGAGTAAGTGTGATGCTCAGATTAACCACAAACTGCGTCAAAGCCGGAAGCTTTGCATTGAGTTGCGAATACATATCAACGAAGCGCGGCACCACGAAAAAAACCATTGCCAGCAAAACAGTAATTGTTGTTGACATCACAGCGAGCGGATATTGAATCGCTCGCTTCAGATTTTTTCGCAATCTAATTTGTGCATCACACAAATCAATGATGCCCTTAAATGTTGCGACTAGTGACCCCGTGGCCTCTCCAGCTTTGATCATCGCAGTCGGAACTTTGCCGAGACGATGCTGTTGAGCAACGAATGCATCGCCGACGCCCATTCCTGCTTCGAGATCAAGTCGAATTTTTGTCATTACTCGGGCCGGTCGCTTGCCTGGTCGTTGATCTGTAATTAGTTCGCAAGCCTCAGGAAGTCGCAACCCGCTTGTCAACAAACTTGAAAGATTGCGACAGATCCAGAGCACTTCTTCTAATGGCAATTTTGGATGGATGAAATCTAAGTCTCGTGAAAACAGATCGAAAAATATTCGCCGCCTAAGTCGCTTTACATAAACCCCGCGACGATATAACTTGGCCTTCGCAGATTCGCGATCAACAGCAACAATTTGACCCTTGCGCTTGCGATCAAGTCGGTCGGAACC
>WLFB01000104.1 GCA_009703975.1 Actinomycetota bacterium
CAATGTTTCTACGGTGACTCAATTGGTGTATTGGCAAGTTTTGCGTTAATCGTTTTGGGCTTCAGAAACAAATCTGGATTAGGTTCAAAAAAATCAATGATGTTCTACGATCGGAAGATTTATCCAATTTCGAAAACACTCGATCGATTTATGTTCAAATACATTATTGGTAAGAATCTATTTTTGTTTGCTGTAAAAACTGAGGATTAGCACGGGTCGTGTTAGTTTTTGTCGTATGAGTCAACATGACGCGTATAAGGGCAAGCGAGTCGTAGTTACGGGTGCGGCTTCAGGGATTGGGCAACAGACAACTGAGTTTTTGTTGGCCGCCGGAGCAAAAGTAATTGCGCTCGATCGCAACGCACCCGCATTAAAAGTTGATCAATACATTTCTATTGATTTTACGAAACCAGAATCGATCACAGCAGCGGTAAAAGAAATTGATGGTGAGATCGATGTGCTGTTGAATATTGCCGGAGTACCTGGCACCGTTGATCCAGATGTTGTGATGCGTGTAAATGTTCTCGGTTTGCGGATGCTCACTGAATTATTGATCAACCGAATCCGACTAGGTGGTTCAATCACACATGTTGCATCAATTGCTGGCGCGCAATGGGCCGCAAACCTTGACGAAGTGAAACGTCTTCTTGAAACTCCCGACTACGAATCTGGTGTTGATTGGGTCAAAGATCACCCAATGGATGGCAAGCGCGCTTATGATTTTTCGAAAGAGTGTGTAGTCGTAATGGCAAAGCAACAAGGGCAGTGGTTGCGCGAGCGGGGTATACGCGTAAACACAGTTAGTCCTGGCCCGGTGCAAACGCCAATTCTTAAAGATTTTCGCGAATCGGTCGGGCCGTTATTAGATCTTGTCACCCGTGAGACGGGTCGCGATGCAACGGCAACAGATATCGCCCGTGTGATTTTGTTTTTGTCAGACCCGACACTTGAGTGGTTAAACGCGACAGATGTTCAAGTTGACGGCGGATTCATGAGTGGCCTTGTCGGCGGGTGGGTCAAGCTCAACTAGCAATCATTGCTTCGGCTGACTCGGCCGATAGTCGTAGAATTAGATCGTGAGACGTTTTCGCTCGGTAGCTGTTCTCGTTTTGAGCTTAGCGATGCTGGTTTTGGGGTCATCTAGCGCTTCGGCAAACGTTTCGGTATACCCAGGCGACTATTGCTTCAACCCTGGCGAAAAAACAGTCAATAGTTTTGGAGAAAAACTAATTTGTTCACTGAATGGTAAACGAAAAGCCTGGGCACGTTATGTAGCGGCAGCGCCTCAGACGCCAGTGAACCTTTCAATAGTTCGGTCTTCTGATAAAGCCAGCCCTAATCATAATTTTTTTGACGCGACATGGAAGTCTCCGTCAAACAATGTCATTTATCCAGTTTTGAATTATTGGTCGAGTAGCGCTACAACAGTAATCACAACCGTCAAACTTGCGTTTGGGGCTTCGAGCTATCGATTCGAGTTTAAGAAGAATGGTTCAATCCCAATTTGTTTTTCGCTGTCTCTCGGCAATGAGTATGGCACGACAAAGTCTGATTCGGTTTGTGAAGATGCATCACTTTTGCCAACGACAACTACATCTTCAACTACGACATCTTCGACGGTTGCATCGACAGTTACGACAATCCCAAGCGCGCCTAAAACACCCACGGAGTTTAAACTTTCGATCACATCGCCGTTTGATGGCACAGGCAAATTAACTTGGGCAGACAAAACCGGCAACGCAACTAATTTTTACATCTCATCAGTTGAGCCACTGAAACTAGAGTCGCTTGACAAGGCTTGGTATAAATCAAAAGACAACAAGACTTCAGTTGGAGTGAAAGGTTTTTTGCGTGGGGGTAATTATTGCTATTGGATTCTCGCGTCTAATTCGATTGGCAATTCGGCGTGGTCAACTTCAACATGTGCGATGGCGGGTGTTGAAACGACGACAACTTTTAATGTGCCCATAACAACTCCACCGATTGCCACTGGCGCGGCGAATGTTACAAATTCGGCAAAGTCAGGTACTTGGTCTGGTTGTTATTTCAAAGGTATACAAATGTGGGGCAGCGTCTATATAACTCGCAACCCTGCTGAAGCGAATGTAATTGTTTATAAGACATCGACGCTTTACGGCGTCGACTTAAAAGTTTTTAATGCTCCATATTCGTATTCGGCGACATCATGCGGTATGTGGTTCAATACATCAAACCCAAATAGCGCCAACTTCAAGGTCTATTTCACATCGGTACAAGCCGAATCTGAAATTTCGGTGTACATGACGCCGTATGCAAATCTTGCAGGTCGCTAACTTTCGCAACAGCTTTAGATGCTCCGCCGACTGGTATTCGCTTTCGTTCGTTGAATAAACTTAAAGGGAAGTTTTCAAAACGGGGGACACATGTCGGCCAATACAAGTAACCAGTCATCTAGCCAGCCAGCTAATCAACTCGCCGGCCAGCGCGCTTTTATTACTGGCGGGGCGAGTGGTATCGGTGCCGAGATGGCGCGCAGGTTTACTCGCGAAGGCGCAACGGTCGTTGTTGCCGATGTTAACGACAGTCTTGGCAAACAAATTGCAGTCGAAGTTGGCGGCGAATATGTGCACCTTGATGTAACCGACTCGCAAGCATGGCAAAAACTGATGCCGACATTTGAGCCGTTCGACATCGTGTGTCTAAACGCTGGAGTCTCAACACATCAAAATGTGATCGGCAACATCTCGAATTATCCGCTTGAGCATGTCGACAACGACGCATACCAGCGAATCATGAGTATCAATGTTGATGGCGTTGTGTTCGGCGCGCGTGCAGTAATACCAGGCATGGTCGCTCGTAAAACAGGCCATATCTTGGTAACTGCCTCGTTGGCTGGCATTATCGCAATTGCACCTGATCCAATTTACGGATTAACCAAGCACGCGATGGTTGGTCTCGTGAAATCACTTGGCCCCGCACTTGAGCCACACGGTGTTTGCATTAGCGCGTTATGCCCGGGCTTTCTTGACACGCCATTGGTGAGCGAGCTCGCGCGCGAATATGCAAAAACTTTCAGCATGGGCGTGATGGATGTTTCAATTGCGGGCGATTTGGCGATGCGTGCACTCACTGAACGAATCGCTGGCTCGCAATGGACTGTGATGGCAGGTCAGCCGATCACTCAATACGTTTACGCGCAACCGTTTATCTAACAAGGCCTAAAAACTGAAGAGCAGTGGTGCAATACGCTCGTAAGTAGCGCAACATGTTACCGATGCGGTAGCTCGGATAATTTCTCTTGTAGTGCCCCATTTATAGCCCTACTGTAAGAATCAGCCACCAGAAATTCTTGTGACTGATTTTTTGGGGGATATATGGGTCGCAAGTCGTCAATCCTTATCGCAGGACTCCTTCTCGCATTGTTGCCAGTGGCTCCAGCCCTCGCGGCGGCACCATCTGTCACGGGCGTTAGCTCACCGACAACTACTGGTTCTTACAAGGTTGGCAGCCCAGTGATTGAAATTCGGGTGCAGTTCAGTGAAATCGTAAACGTCACTGGGACTCCGACTTTGGAGTTAGAAACTGGTGTCACTGATCGAACCGTGAATTATTCTTCAGGCTCTGGCACAAACACGCTGAAATTTAACTACACAATTTCTACAACCACGAACCCAGATACATCTGCAGACCTTGACTATAAGGCAACTACTTCTCTAGTACTCAACGGTGGCACGATCAAAAATGCCACAGCCGAAGACGCGACATTGACACTTCCAACGCCTGGCGCTGCAGGTTCGCTTGGTGCGAACAACGCAATTATCGTTGACACAACACCGCCAACTGCGTCGGTTGTATTAGAAACAATCGGTAGCGCAGGCAACGCTACGGCGCGTAGCACTGAGCTTGGCAATCTATATCTAGTCAGAGGAACAAACTCGCCAACATCTGTAAACAATATTTTGAGTTTGCCTGCTAACGAGCGAACTACTGGCACAGCAATTGCGACGATCAACACAGACACCAACGTGCCGGCCGCGATGCTTACAAGTGGGCCTTACAAAATTTATGCCGCCGACGTTGCAGGTAATCTTTCTGCAGCTTCAGCCTTAAACGTGATTATTGACGCTGCTGGGCCGAATGTCGCAATGGTGTTAGTTAGTACTGCGCTTTCAAACTCTTCGCGGATTGCCGTGCAAAGCAACGAGACGGGTAAGGCGTATTTAGTTCGCGACACTGTGGTTGTTTTAAACGTCGCCAGTATCACTGGTTCTGGTGACGCAAACTTCAACGAAGTGACGATTAGTGCGGCAGACACGGTTACTTCATTGGCAACCTCAACTCTCAACGATGGCAGTTACAAGCTTTATGCGGCAGACACCGTATTTAACTTAAGCGCGCCTTTCTCGACGCTCATCACGATTGGCGCTGACAGTTCTTCACCAACAGTTACAACTGCAACGCCTTTCACCGCTGAAACCCAGGCTGCAGTGGCCGCAAATTTGGTGATTAAGTTCAATGAACCAGTAGCAAAATTTACTACCAATAATACAAAAACTTTTACGTTGGTTCGCTCAGTCACACCAACAATTACGACTGGCTCGCTAACCGGCAATGTTGTGACGCTGACTTTTAGTTCAGCCCCTGGCTTAATAGTGGGTGACAAAATCACGACGACAAGTTGCTCAAACGCTGTGTTCAACAATGCCGCCTCAGCGATTACTGCTGTTAGTGGCAGCACCATTTCATTTGCGAAAACCAATGTCGATGTTGTATCAGCCGCAATCACTGGTTGTACGTATACGGCCACAAAAAATGACGGCACAACTGATCTGATTACATCTTCCGAGGTGATTCCATCAGATGGCTCGAGAGTAGTTGTTGCGGCGTTTCCGAATGACAATCGTGTGACGGTCAACCCATCAGGCGAGATGTTGTTAGGCGTTGCGTACCACGTTTTGATTTCGGCTGGGGCAATTGTTGACCTTGCCACACCACCAAATAGCTATGCCGGGGTGCTCTCAGCAACACCACAAACGTGGAGTTTTTCAACAGGCGCTGACACAATTGCTCCGACGTTGAGCAATTCGCAGTCTGATCCTCCAAATGGCATGACGACTTTTACGCCGAATCGAAATATCACTCTAAAGTTCAGTGAATCTGTTGTGGATGTAGCAAACAAGTTCATCAAACTTTGTACCGGTGCGGTTGATTGCGCGACACCAGTGCAGACATTTACATTGCAAACCAGCACTGCGAGCGGTGGGTTAGTTGCGGTATCTGAAAATACGGTAACTATTAACCCGACTACTGATCTGAGTTTTTCGACCACATATTTTGTATTGATTGAAGCGAGCGCTTTTCAAGATGGTTCGGCAAACAATTATGCCGGTATGGCGACTTGTAGTTCGCACCCTTGTAGTTACGAA
>WLFB01000105.1 GCA_009703975.1 Actinomycetota bacterium
CGGTAAACACCATGCCGACACCAAAGAACGCAAGAACAAACGCGGCACTCGGTTTTGCTTTTTCATTTTTCATCGCCAACAAACACAAACCGAGCACGATCAATACACCGAGAATTGGAAGTGCATTAAACATCAAAAACGGCAAGAGGCTTTTCGCAACATCATTAAGGTTGCCGTCTAGTTGTAACGAATAAAAAGATTGTGTCACCGTGCCGATTAAAGCCGTGCTCATTACCCCGATACCAATAAACAAGCCTCCGCGTAGTGGTTGCTTACCTTTATTCATTGTTGCAACTATTTGCGCAAGTACGCCAAGAGTTGAAATTGCTAGCAAAAATATTTGTGGTGAGGTCAGTGCCCAACCAATCCAAGCGTTGACTCCATCAGTTGCACCGAATGTTGCTCGCTCGTAAGTGTGATCTACTGCGACAAAAATTAATGCGCCGGCCATAACTGGAAGTGTGAGAATTAGCGACACCGTGGTCACGAGTGATGACCAAACAAAAATTGGTGCATCGATAAGGGTCATCCCTGCACGACGCGAGGTGAGAATTGTGGTTGCGATACTTGCACTCACGAGTAGTAGCCCTGCGATTACTAGTCCTAGACCAAGAAGAAAAAGATCAACCATTTGTGGGTCACCGCCACCAGGCCCACCATTACCAAGATATGCAACTCCGACAATGATCATTCCGAAAAACCATAAGTAAGCGCCGAACGCGGCCGCTCTCGCAAAAGCAAGAACTTGACTTCCGATTTGCAAAGGCACAATCGCCAGTGCGATGCCAAGTGTCATTGGCGCGATTGAGCCGAAAATTAAACCAACACGGAAAATTGAAAACAATTGTGTCGCACTTGTTGAATCAAATAAATCACTCGCCGAACTAATTCTTTCAACGTCAAGAACTACTCCAACGACGACTACAACAAGAGTCCAAAACAGAGAAACTGAAACCATCAAGCGGCCCAGTCGTTGATGACTTGTTGTTAGTAACCAACTCGAGATTTTGCTAAAAAAAGTTATGCCCGACACCGTGCCCGAATTGGTCATCGCAGAATTCACATCAATGGCGCTCATAACTCAGATAACGCTAACAGTTAAGCCCTTTGGCTTGGAAACTTCTTTATCGCACGAAGTCGGTGAATTGTTTGAAGAAATAGCAAGTTTTATACCAGGACATCGATCATCAAAGCGCCAAAAAGCACAGTCACATATGTAATCGAAAAAGAGAAAACCTTCATTGACCAAGCTTCTGTTGGTTTGCGACCGAGCATTGCCGTCCCGACCGAAAAACCTAGCCCTACAACAATTGCGGTTCCACCATAAATCCAGCCAAGATTCGCAACTGGCATCAACACAAGAGTCGCTGCCGCGAGAATCACCGTGTACCAAAACATCGTGCGAACCGTGCGCTCAAGTGAAACTACCACCGGCAACATTGGCACGTTTGCCGCACGGTATTCATCAGCGTGACGAATTGCTAGAGCCCAAAAATGTGGTGGAGTCCAAAGAAACATAATTATGAAGAGCCAAACCGCAGGCCAGCCAACTGTGTTTGTAACTGCGGACCAGCCAATAAGAGTTGGCATCGCTCCAGCGGCACCACCGATGACGATGTTTTGCTTACTAGTGCGCTTCAACCACAATGAATAAATGAACACATAAAACGCCGTTGCGCTGAGAGCAAGGCATGCAGACAGCAAGTTTGCGCCGGCCCACAAAATCGCGAATGCGAGTACTTCTAAAATCATCGCAAACACGAGCGCATTTTTTGGCGCAATCAACCCAGTGACTAGCGGTCGACTTTGAGTTCGCTTCATCAATTTGTCGATGTCACGATCAATATACATATTTATGGTGTTTGCACCCCCAGCGGCGAGAGTTCCGCCGAGCAAAGTTATTGCGATCAACGACCACGCTGGCCATTTGCCGGCTGCCAAAACCATCGTCGGCACTGTCGTAACTAGTAATAGTTCGATGATTCGTGGTTTGGTCAAAGCGATATATCCACCAACAACTGTTTTAGGTGAACGCTTTGATTCGTGCGAGAACAACCGCGACGGCACGACTGGACGAACATTGAGTGTCACGCGCCAATCGTACGATGCTTGAGCACCAAAGCCCAACCGATCTAGCTATCAAATTAAAGTGACATGAATTCAGAATATGAAATCAAAATCTGCGAGCCTAAATACCTGAACAAAAGTCACACCGTTACGCCACAATAGAAAGGTGAGATACATGGCAACAGCCAGTGTTCAACCATCCCAGGTCTTAGAGCCAGATGTTGATGACGCAACCAAATCAGACAAGCCATGGATTGTCATCGTCTGGAACGACCCGATCAATCTGATGTCGTATGTAACTTTCGTACTTCAAAAACTTTTTGGTTACAGTCTCGAAAAAGCGACCGAGTTGATGCTCGATGTTCACCACAAAGGTCGGGCTGTTGTCTCAAATGGTTCTCGAGAGCGCGCCGAGTTTGACGTTTATCGACTTCATGAGCACGGTTTATGGGCAACGATGGAGCACGAGACATTGTGAAAATAAATAAAGGACCAGTTGTACGGACAAAACATGGCACATTCAAATTGGACTTGCCAAAAGATCATTGCGAAGTATTGACACATCTAATTACTGAACTTCGCGACTCTCTACTGAACACAACTGACAACGCATCGCTTCGGAGATTATTTCCAACGGCCTATCACAACGATGCAAAAAAAGACGCCGAGTATCAACGCTTGATGCGCGAAGAATTACTTGCATCAAGACTCGCGTCAATTGAAACTGCTCTCACGGTGATCGGTGCCAGCAACGAACTGTCTGAATCAGAAATTGATGCGTTTGCGCGAAGTATTAATTCGTTGCGACTCGTGATCGGCACGACTTTAGATATTGCTGAGTCTGATTACGGCGACCCGAGCATCGAATCGAGACAGTTAGATTCACCTGAGACCGAATCAAACGAAGAAAAGTTGATTCAGAGCGATCTTTATGACTACCTGGGCTGGCTACTCGAATGGACGGTTGGCGCACAAAGCGAAGGGCTCTAAATCATTTCCGAATTCTTTTCGCAAGTTCTTAGGTTTTTCGGCAACTAGCGGTGATAGATTTCAAGGGTTCTCAACGGATAGTAGGTCCCTGCCCCCATCGTCTAGTGGCCTAGGACACCACCCTTTCAAGGTGGCGGCACGGGTTCGAATCCCGTTGGGGGTGCAAAAGGTCAGTTTCAGCAATAGCAGAATCTGGTCCCGTGGTGAAGTTGGAGTTCACGCCGCCCTGTCAAGGCGGAGGTCGCGGGTTCAAGTCCCGTCGGGACCGCTGGGGAGTGTTCGCACTTCTCCAGGTCGGGTAGCTCAGTAGGCAGAGCATGCGCCTGAAAAGCGCAGGGTCACCGGATCGACGCCGGTCCCGACCACAAGTAGAAAACTAGATAATTAATTAATCGTGCGTGGAGCGGCGAAAAATCGTGGCTGGCTCGTGACGATTATTCTTCGACGACGAGTGTGAGAATCCATTCGCTGGTGACGTGGCTCTCAAGATCAAAGGTGCCAAGTTTGTCGGCCGTGAATTCGATGATTGCTTCTTGGCCCGCTGGGGTGACTCCGCTTTCGAGATCGTAGCCGTGTAGGTGAAACTCATCGTCAGCGTCGGGGTTAAGAATTTTGAGTCGCACCGTTGAGCCAAGTGTTGCTTGATATGCAACTGCCGAGCCAGAAGTTTGACCGATGATTACTGAAATCTCAACAACTTCGTCAGCCGCTGTTGCAGATGTTTCATCTGATGTTACTTCTGATGTCGCTTCTGATTGTGCGTCATCGCCAGAGTCAGATGTAGAACTCGAACAGCCGACAGCGCCAAGCAAAAGACAAGTTGCAACTACTGACCTGATGAAAATTTTATGGCTAGTCATGATCCAAAAGCGTAGCCAAGATCGGGTGCGGTGAGCATTGGTTGATATCTAATTTTTGCTTCGGCCGCCATTGCCGCACACGTACCGCCCCGATCGACGATCACTGTTATAAACACCGGTGTTGCGCCGAAAGCTCTCACTACTTCAACGGCTTCGAATAGCGAAGTGCCACGCGTAACGGTGTCTTCAACAATTGCCACTCGATCGCCAGGCAGCAGTGCACCTGCAATGCGACCAGTAATGCCGTGATCTTTGCTCTCTTTGCGCACGCTGAAACTGCGCAACTCTCTACCCCGTGTTGCTGCAACTGCGGCGATGCCAAATGCAACTGGATCAGCACCCATCGTTAGCCCTCCAATCGCGTCAATTTCTGGTGGCAACATTGCTAGTGCAACATCACTGACAAGCAAGATTCCATCACTGCGACACGCTGTTTGTTTCGAATCGAGAAACCAGTTGCTCGATTTTCCAGATTTAAGAGTGAACGAGCCCGTCTTCAATGAATGGAGGAGAATATGTTCACGCAATGCTTGTCTCGCTAAGTCAAGCGGCGGAAGTTCGGACATCTCTAGATTTAAATCAATTACAACTGTTTCGAAGCAAGGGCTTCGAAGACGCGATTTGTGTGTTTAACAGATTTCTTGAGATCAAATATCTCGTCTAGTTGTTTTGGTGTTAAACCAATCCGCTTGTCAGCAGCCAACAGTTCACGAAACTGCGACTCTTCAGTTACTGCACGCGATGCAAGTTCTTGTACAAGTCGATAGGCGTCGTCGCGCGACATGCCCGAAGAAACGAGGGCGAGCAACACCGATTGCGAAAATACAACACCATGTTTTGAGTGCAGATTTTTTAACATTTGTGCACTATCGACTTCAAGATTCGTAATCAACCTCGTGGCTCGTCGCAACATGTAATAAGCCAGCATTGACGAATCCGGCAAGACGATTCGTTCTGCCGAGGAATGAGAAATATCGCGCTCATGCCAAAGCGCAACATCTTGCAAACCGACCTGAAGATTTGATCGCAATACCCTAGACAAACCTGTCAACGTTTCAGACGAGATCGGATTTCGTTTGTGTGGCATTGCCGAACTGCCTTTTTGACCCGCTGCGAAACCTTCACGAACTTCGTTTACTTCTGTGCGTTGCAAGTGTCGCAACTCAACTGCAATTGTCTCAATTGTTGTGCCGATGCTTGCGCAAGCCCACAAATATTCAGCATGACGATCGCGAGCGATGACTTGAGTTGCCGGCACGGCTTGCAAGCCGAGTGCTTTTGCAACACTCAGTTCTACCTTTGGATCAATATTCGAATACGTGCCAACCGCGCCTGAAAGTTTGCACACTGCGATTCTTTTCGTTGCGGCGTCTAACCGATCACGGTCTCGACGCAACTGCAATGCCCACAGCGCAACTTTGGCGCCAAACGTTGTTGGCTCAGCATGCATGCCATGAGTTCTACCGATCATTACTGTGTCGCGA
>WLFB01000106.1 GCA_009703975.1 Actinomycetota bacterium
AGGGTGCAAGGTTCGCCCCAGACATGCTTGGGTCTCTCGTCTATGTCGGCGGTATGCCCCTCGAAGAGGCTCTCGATGTGATCGCAATTGATGGCGCAAAGCTTGGAGATGAACTTGTAAGAATTGGCTACTCGGGTGTCGCCCCTTGCCCCGGTCTTGTACCGCATGCATTTGTTGAGTTGCATATCGAACAAGGACCGATGCTTGAGGCCAACGGTGTGCGAATTGGAGCCGTGACAAGCGTGCAAGGTATTTCGTGGCAAGAAGTCACGATCATGGGTCAATCAAATCATGCTGGCACCACGCCGATGTCGTTAAGACATGACCCAGCTTTAGTGGCTGCCGAGATAACAGTGTTTCTTCGTCAACTTGCTAAAGAAATGGGCGGTGATCAAGTTTGTACCGTCGGAAAGGTTGATATTCGTCCGAACTTGACAAATGTTGTCGCGGCCAAGGCAATGATCACACTTGATGTGCGTAATACCGATGAGGAACTGTTGAAATTTGCCGAGTCAAAGATCGCTGAATATTTGCAAGTTGTCGCTTCAGCTGAGGGTGTGAAAATTACTACTCGAGAATTAGCGCGATTTGAACCTGTCGTATTTGATGATCGCGTCATTGATTGTGTTGAAAGAATTGCCAAAGATCAAGGGAACTCTGTTCAACGAATGCCGTCAGGCGCGGGTCATGATGCCCAGATGTTGGCGCGAGTGTGCCCTTCTGGAATGATTTTCGTGCCAAGTGTTAAAGGTATTAGTCATAACCCGTCTGAATTTACGGAAACTGATGATCTTATTGCTGGCGCAAACATCTTGCTGCACACGATGCTTTCGCTCACCACTCTTGAATCTACGAACTAAAATACGAGAACTGATATGACTCGCCTACTCAAAGTTGCAGCCGCACAACTCGGGCCCATTCAGCGCACCGATGATCGGCAATCTGTTGTAACGCGTTTGATTGAACTACTTCGCAATGCACATTCACAGAAGGCTGAGTTGGTTGTGTTTCCTGAATTGGCTCTTACAACCTTTTTCCCACGATGGTTTGTTGATGACATTTCACAAGCTGATCACTGGTACGAGACTCAGATGCCTTCGGCGATCACCCAGCCATTATTCGATGAGGCGAAGAAACTTGGTGTCGGATTCTGTTTGGGTTACGCAGAGCTGACAGAAAACGGCGAACGCTTTAATACGCAAATATTGGTTGAGCGCAATGGAGACGTTGTCGCCAAATATCGAAAAGTTCACATACCGGGTCATGAAACCCATGAACCTGATCGCCCCTTTCAACACGCAGAGCGTTACTACTTCAAACCCAGCGATGAAGGTTTCGGAGTATGGCAAGCATTTGGTGGTCGCATCGGAATGATGATTTGTAACGATCGTCGTTGGCCAGAAAGTTACCGCGTCATGGGCTTACAAGGAGTCGAAATGATTCTCTGTGGATACAACACCCCGCTGCAATACATCCCTGACCCGACTCAAGATCCACTGCAAAGTTTTCATAATGCATTAGTTATGCAAAGTGGTGCGTATCAAAATGGCACATTTGTAGTTGGCGTGGCTAAAGGTGGTGTCGAAGAAGGTGTCGACAGTTTGGCTGATTCAAGCATCATTGCGCCGTCTGGCGAGCTGCTAGCAAAGACATCTACTAGTGGCGATGAGGTTGTAACGGCAACCTGTGATCTCGACTGGTGCTATAACTACAAGAACACTCTGTTCAACTTTGACCGTTACCGTCGACCTGAGGTTTATGGGCGTATAACTAGTCAACGAGGGGCAATCTTTACATAATGTAAACCTGAACCCCAATAGGGCTATGGTTAAGACGTGACAAGTCACCTCACAGCGACATCGACAAGCGAACACTCCGACGAGCGAGTTGCGCTCACTGTTAACGGGATAGCCGTAACGGTTCGTAATGATCACCCGCACTTGTTGGCGGCACTTCGCGAAGAACTAGATATCACATCTCCGAAAGATGGTTGCTCACCGACAGGACAATGTGGTTGTTGCACCGTTCTCGTTGACGGTAAAGCAATCGTCAGTTGTCAGCAGTCTCTTGAAAAAGTTTCCGGCGCTCAGATCACAACGCTTGAAGGTGTTAGTCAGACTGAGCGCGATGCATTTGCGAATGCTTTTGCCGCATGCGGCGGTTTGCAATGTGGATTTTGTATTCCGGGTATTGTCGTTCGCGCTAAAGCGCAAATTGACAAAAAGGGTGCTGACTTAAAACGAGAAGATATGGCACGACATCTTGGTGCACACTTGTGTCGATGTACTGGATACGTCAAAATTCTCGATGCAATTGAAACTGTCGCCAAATCACAGACCCGAGAAATGATTACAACTGGCGGTTTGGGCGTGCGCGTTATGAAACTTGAAGCCGAAGCGCTTGCACTCGGCGATCGAGGGTACATCGATGACATGCGCGTCAACGGTATGTTGCACGCCGCATTGGTTTTTACCGAACATGCAAGAGCAGATGTGCTTGGGATAGACGTAAGTGCTGCATTAAATCAGCCGGGCGTCAAAGCTGTTTTTACTGCTGCGGATATTCCTGGTGAGTTGATGATGGGGATTATCTACAAAGATTGGCCAGTGATGATTCCGGTGGGTGGCAGAACTTCATACGCGGGTGATGTTTTGGCAATTGTTGTTGCTGACTCAAGAATGAATTCTCGAAATGCAACTGCAGCTGTCAAAGTTACATATAACCCGCTATCGCCCATCACAGATGCTCGCAAAGCAATCGAGACTAATGATATTGCAGTTTGGAAAACCGAATCCAATATTCTTAGTAAGTCGATTTACAAACGAGGCGATTGCGACACGGCTATTTCTTCAAGTGATTTTATTGCGCGCGAAAAATTTGTGACCCAAAGAATAGAACACGCCTTCCTTGAACCCGAAAGCACTTTGGCTGTACCGGATTTTTCAAGCGGAAGCAAACGACTGCAAGTTTATTCGGGCGGGCAGGGAGTCTGGGATGATCGCAACGACATTGCTCGCATGCTTGCGATTGACAACAGTCAGATAACAGTGACACTGGTTACGAATGGCGGAGCATTCGGCGGCAAAGAAGATATGAGTAATCAAGCCCATGCTTCACTGGCTGCGTGGCTTTTAGATCTTCCTGTTAAATGCACTTTGACTCGTGAAGAAAGTTTTTTGATGCACGCCAAGCGGCATCCAATTGAAATGGATTACGAATTGGCTTGCGATAAGAACGGCAAACTTACTGCTCTGCGAGTTCGAGCAATTGGTGACTCAGGTGCATATGCCAGTGTTGGAATGAAAGTTCTTGAACGAATGGCTGGTCACGCGAGTGGTCCTTATCAAGTCGCCAACATCGATGTTGAAGCAATCGCCGCTCGCACCAACAACCCAGTCTGTGGAGCGTTTCGTGGTTTTGGCGCTAATCAAGCGCAATTTGCGATGGAAGGCGTGCTCGACAGACTTGCCGAGAAAGTTGGCATTTCTGGCTGGGAGATCCGCTCAAGAAATGTAATTAAACCTGGGATGGTCTGGGGCCCTGGTCAGATCATGGATGACGGGTGTCTTGGCGCTGAATTATGTTTGAACGAAATCAAACCACAATACGATGCCGCAATTTTGGCCGGAAAAGCAGTCGGTCTTGGTCTTGGACTCAAAAATAGTGGACTTGGCAACGGCTTCAAAGAAATCTCAAAAGCCGTTGTGCATTTTAAAGATAATGGTCGCGTTGAAGTTCGCCATGGATGGACAGAAATGGGTCAAGGAATTAATACTGTTGCCGCACAAGTGGTTGTGCACGAACTTGGTATTGATGCTTCGCTGATTGATGTGATCGTTGATACGTCACGTGAACTCGGCTTCGGACAAACCACTGGGTCTCGTGGAACTCTGATGGGAGCTGGCTCGGTCAAAGATGCGTGCGATGTTGCCCGTGCCGCCAACTTTGCTATAGGTGTTGACCACGTCGGTGAATACCGGGTCGACTGGACGAACAAGATGGGTGAACCCGGAATAACTAATCCGATCATTCACTCAACATTTAGTTATGCCGCTCAGATGGTCGTAATTGATCGCGAGACACAAAAGATCGAGCGAGTTGTTGCGGTGCACGACGTTGGTCGGATAGTCAACCCGACACTATGTGAAGGTCAAGTTGAAGGCAGTGTGCACATGGGTCTTGGTTACGCGCTGACCGAAGAATTTCCGTCTGACCCGGTCACCGCGTTTCCGACGAATATGACGTTACGTAGTCTTGGGATTTTGCGCGCTAAAGATGTGCCGAAGATAGAAGTGAAACTTATTGAGTCGGCGCAACCTAATTCTCCATATGGCATTAAAGGCGTCGGCGAAATCGGTCTAGTGCCAACAGCGGGTGCCGTTGCAGCAGCGCTACGTGAACTTGATGGTCAATGGCGCAATACATTGCCGATGCGCCGCGATAAACAAGAAGACTGACTAATGGCCAATCAAACTGCTGGCCTTGTTTGTGCGCACCATCATCTCTACTCGACACTCGCCCGAGGTATGCCTGCGACTGCAAAAACGCCTGTTAATTTCTTAGAGATTTTGCAACAAGTATGGTGGCGACTTGATGCGGCGCTTGATGACGAGATGATTTATTGGTCGGCGATGCTCGGGGCCACAGAAGCGTTAATGAATGGCACCACATGCGTTATCGATCATCACGAATCGCCAAACTGTATTGAGGGTTCACTTTCAACAATTGCTCGCGCATGCAAGACAGTTGGTGTGCGCGTCAATGCTTGTTATGGCGTCACAGACCGATGGGACGACAGCGGAAATTTGCACTCAAAAGTTTCACCAATTTCGAAAATGACTCAGGCAGCTAAACGCGGCCTTGCAGAGTGTGATCGTTTTTTAACCGAGGGCGGTCGCGGAATGGTCGGCGCTCATGCTGCTTTTACTTGCAGTGATGAAACTTTAGTTGCGGCTAGTGATTTGGCGGCGAAACATAAGACCGGTGTGCACATTCATGTCGCCGAAGGGTTAGACGACTCGCATGCTGGTGCGCGACTTGAGAATCTAAGCAAAGACAACTGGCTTTTGATTCACGCAGTACATCTTGATCGCAAACTCTCTGGATACATCGTGCATAATCCTAGATCAAATATGAATAACTCAGTCGGATACGCCAAACCGAGCACGCTTACAAATAAAGTTCTAATCGGCACAGATGGTATCGGTGCCGA
>WLFB01000107.1 GCA_009703975.1 Actinomycetota bacterium
CAGCGTTGTTGATTCATAAAGATGTTTCAACTGAGGCCGCGCACAAGCGAGCCATCGAGTTGCTTGAAATAGTCGGCATTCCACGACCAGCCGAACGTGCGCAGTCGTACCCGCATGAGTTTTCTGGCGGAATGCGTCAACGCGTGATGATCGCTCTCGCAATTGCTAACGAACCAAAAGTTTTGCTCGCCGACGAACCGACGACTGCACTTGACGTCACGGTGCAAGCACAAATTCTTGATGTACTAAAAACCGCACGCGATATGACCGGTGCGGCAATTGTTCTGGTCACGCACGACCTTGGTGTTGTCGCAGGTATCGCCGATCGCGTGGCGATTATGTATGCGGGCAAAGTCGTCGAAATTGGCTCGGTCGACGAGGTCTACGCGCAACCTGCGATGCCTTACACAATTGGTTTGTTGCGATCGATTCCGCGACTCGACATCGCCTCGGGTGAGCGCCTGGTTTCAATTTCTGGTTCACCTGTATCTCCAGTTAACTTGCCGATTGGTTGCGCATTTGCGCCCCGTTGCCCAGCCGCAAGCGATGTGTGCACGGCTAAGACTCCTGAGTTGGTCAACTTTTCACCAACCCGAATGACAGCATGTGCTCGACAGACTGAAATTTTTGGTTTGCAAGATGCGGGAAAACTGTTTCAAGAAGGCGTCGCACATGCCGGAGTTTCATCGACCAGCGACGAGGTGGTTTTAGAAGTTCGGGGTTTGCAAAAAACTTTTCCATTGTTGAAGGGCTCGCTGATGCGACGCCGAGTCGGATCTGTTTATGCAGTTGATGGTGTCGACTTAGTTTTACGTCAGGGGCGGAGTTTGGCGCTTGTGGGCGAGTCTGGTTGCGGCAAAACTACAACACTTCTCGAAATTTTAAATTTGGTTGCACCTGAAGCGGGAACAATTTCTATTTTGGGACGTAATGTTTCTGAACTCACAAAGTCTGATCGTTTAGCGATGCGTAAAGATTTGCAGATCGTGTTTCAAGATCCTTTTGCATCGCTTGACCCACGCTTGCCAATTGGTGATGCGATTGCAGAACCGCTCGAGAACTTTGGCATGGCGCCACAAGATCAGAATAAACGGGTTATTGAGTTGCTTGAACTGGTTGGTTTAAATAGTGAGCAAGCCAGTAAATATCCAAATGAGTTCTCAGGTGGGCAGCGTCAACGCATTGCGATCGCGCGAGCATTGGCGTTGAACCCAAAAATTATCGCGCTTGACGAACCGGTCTCGGCACTTGATGTCAGCGTGCGTGCTGGTGTGCTCAATTTGCTTGCTGAATTGCAAGAAAAACTCAACTTGAGTTATTTATTTGTGTCGCATGACTTGTCGGTGGTGCAACATGTCGCCGACGACATTGCGGTGATGTATCTCGGATCAATTGTTGAATCGGGGCCGGTGCGCGAAGTGTTCGCTAATCCACAACATCCGTATACGCAAGCGCTGCTGTCGGCGGTGCCGATTCCTGATCCAAAAGTTGAACGCCGTCGCAAACGCATTTTGCTACAAGGTGAACTGCCAAGCCCAGCGAACCCACCTTCGGGCTGCCGCTTTCATACCCGTTGTCATGTTCGCGCGACTTTGTCACCTGAACTTACGGCGCGTTGCTCTAGTGAGCGTCCAATTCTTAGCGCGAGCAAGCACGGCGCCGTTGCCTGCCACGCCCCGCTGAACTAGAACACATATACGCCTCACGGCATAAGGTGTTTGCGTGGCAGACGCTTGGGTTGAGACTGACGGAGCTCTGTATCGAAAATTTTCATTCAATGATTTTGCCGAAGCGTTTGCGTTTATGACGCGGGTGGCAGCAATTGCTGAAGCGCAAAATCATCACCCAGATTGGTCAAATTCTTGGAACACGGTTGAAATTTCTTTGCGCTCGCACGACAAGGGTGCGATCACTCAGCGCGACCACCAGTTGGCGAAAGCCATTGATGAAATACTTATTTAGATATGCCATCGAGCGTTTTTAAACAAACCAAGAAGTTTCCGGGGCGGTGGGTGCTTGGCGCTTGCTTCACGCTTCTAACTTTCTCTTCGGGTCTCGGCTTCTACGGTCTTGCCGTTTATTTACAGGCGTTCAGTCGCGAGCGTCAGTGGTCAGTGTCGTCGATCTCATTGGCGACAACTTTCTTTTTCTTAGTCGGCGGGGTCGCGGGCATTCCGATATCTAAATTCATTGCTAAACACGATGTGCGAATCATGGTGCTTGGTGGAGCGACTCTCGCAACCGTCGCGCTATTTTCAATGCGATTCGTCGAACATCGGTGGCAACTCTTTGTTGTTTATATCTTTTATGCGTTGGGTTGGTCGGCGTCAGGTATGGGGCCGGTCACGACAGTAGTGACACGATGGTTTCATGTGCGCCGAGCAAGTGCGCTGGCGATTGCCTCAACAGGTCTATCAATGGGTGGAATCGTCGTAACACCATTTATTAAGTGGATTCTTGACAGTCAGGGCATTCGCAACGGCTCACCCTGGTTGGCATTGATCTGGTTCTTAGGCACAGTGCCGGTCACACTTTTCTTGTTGCGCGCGTTTCCGCAACCTTATGGATGGCTACCCGATGGTGCTCGAGCCAAACCTGGCGAATTTGCCGATATTTCTGGCACGCCACTTAACGATGCAGTGAAAACAAAGTTTTTTCGCGCAGTCACATTTGGATATATTTTTGCACTCGGCGCACAAGTCGGCGGCGCACTTCAACTCGTCAAACTTGTTGAAGAACGCACAAATCGTTCAACAGCAATTCTGGCAACGGTTGTGCTTTCGTCTATGTCGATCATTTCACGCTTTATTGCTGGTCGAATTATTCCGCGCGTTGACATGACACGGTTTACAGTTGGCCTCGCCACACTTCAAGGTTTGTCGATGGCCAGCATCGCACTCAACGAATCACGAATCGGTTTGTTGCTCTCGATTGCTGTATTTGGTATCACGATCGGCAACATGGTGATGATGCAGTCACTGTTGCTCGCCGAGCGTTTCGGTGTTCGCGACTATCCACGCATTGCAGCGCGCTCTGGTTTGATTTCATTTTCGGGCACTGCACTTGGCCCGCTTTTGTTGGGATGGCTCTACGACGTGGCCGGCGGTTATCGCGCTGCTTATCTTGCTGCCGCAATTTGTTCGCTTCTTGGCGCTGCGATGTTTTCTTTCGCTGGCCCTGCTTCTGTCGACGAATTAACTAGTTAATAAAAAAAGCGGCCGGTATCTAGAAGATCTAGACACCGGCCGCACTAAGCGCCCAATGAGGGGAATTAAGCGCCAGTTTTTTGTGTTTCAGTTGACTCGTCGTAGTTTTCGCTTCGAGTTTTTGAACCGCGCTCACCGCGTCCGAGGCCGCGTTCACCGCGTGCTGGTGGAAGGTTGTTGACCATCTCGGTTACTTTTGTTGTCACATTGGCTAATTTCTTGTCTGCCTGTGCTTGAGTAATCTCACCTGAAGCTAGTTCTTCGGCAATATAGGACTTAATATTTGCGACAATTGAATCGGTTACTAATTTGATATCAACTTTTTGTGTAGTCGCAATTTGTGCAAGTGTCTTGCCACTTCGTACTTGAGTTCGAAGTTCTTCTTTGGTGAGTTTGAGAATTGCAGCAACTTCTTCCATATTTTTGCCATGGCCATTTTTGCCTTCGTGTTGCATTCTCTCAACATTCGCCATGCCAACTGATATGGCTTGCGATTGCGCACTGACTCCACCTGGTACACCAAGTGTTGATCCTGCGATTGCGCCGGCAATTGCCATGCCGACGAAAATTGCGATATTTCGTTTGTTCATCATTGAGTTTTCCTTTCGTAATGTTCTCGGGGGATTCCTTGAACATCTAGATCTTGCGACTTGTTGTTAAGAATTAGAACAACACAATTTAAGAAACAGTTAAGAAGTTGTCGCGACCCCTATTCAAGCCATTTCTAGGCATTTGCTGTCTGTACCGTTGTACAAATGAAAGCTGCATCGAATAAAACTGCATCTAATAAAACGCTCAAATTAGTTGTCGCTGAAGACGACCCTGCTGTGCGCAATGCGGTGCAACGCGTGCTCGAACTCGAGGGATACTCGGTAGTTGTCACAAAAGATGGTGTCGCTGCACTTGATGCGATTCTTTCGAACGCGCCAGACGCAGTTGTGATGGATGTGATGATGCCGTTCTCGGATGGACTATCAGTGTGTCGCGAGTTGCGCCGTCGTGCGAACCGTACACCGATTTTGTTACTGACCGCTCGTCATGAGATTGGTGATCGCGTTGCCGGTCTTGACGCTGGCGCTGACGATTACTTGGTTAAGCCATTTAGCATTGACGAACTTCTTGCTCGTGTGCGCGCGCTATTGCGCAGAAATGCACCCAATACAACCTCGAAAATTCTGCAACTGGCAGATCTTTCACTTGACCCGACTCGCCGCGAAGTTCGGCGTGGGCCACGCATAGTTGACTTAACTAAAACAGAGTTTGATCTGTTGCAAGTGCTGCTCGAACAAACCGGCATCGTGCTATCGCGCGAATATCTTTACGAACACATATGGGGTTTTGATTTTGAAACAAACTCAAAATCGCTTGATGTCTATATTGGTTACCTTCGTCGAAAAATTGAGCAAGATGACGAAATAAAACTTATGCACACAGTTCGCGGTGTTGGCTACGTGGTGCGAGCATCATGAAACTTCGCACGCGTTTTCTGATTGCTACCAGTGTGATTGTGTTTCTAACTGTGAGTATTCTTTCGGTTGCAATTTACGCGACAGTCTCAAAACATCTACTCAGTGAAGTTGATAACACTCTTGATGCGCGAGTAGTTGCTATTGCCGAATCGATTCGTCCTCGAAATAATGCTGCTCCAGGAAATCGTCGCCAACGTAACCCGCTTGAAGAGGCGCTGCTACCAATTCGCTTTGATACTGTCACTCAAGTTATTGATCCTCGTGGCAATGTAGTAATTGCATTAGGGCAAGTAGATTTGCCAATTTCGAATGATGTATTTGAGATGGTCGCTAATCCGCTTGCTCAAAGAATGCGCATCACTACAAAAATTGATGGCGTGCCATATCGAATTCTTTCTGTGCCAATTTTGCGGGGCGGCGCGTTGCAACTTGGCAAAGACATCAGCGATATTGAGTCTGCAAAAGAGGGCATCTTGCTATGGCTTTTCGTTCTTGGATTATTGGC
>WLFB01000108.1 GCA_009703975.1 Actinomycetota bacterium
CTTGTCGCGAATTTTGTATTCGCCATCGTGTTGACCCAGACCACATGATCAGAAAACAGTCGAGACCGAATCGTCGTTTGGCGCCGCGCATAAACACACGACGCTTTTGAATCAGGCGAACTTGTCGAACGCGCAACCACTTGTGCAGACGTAATCGATTCACGACACTGTCGGGCAGTCACTTGAATCACGGCACTTGTCGCCACATCAATATCGGCAGTTGCAACACCTGCAGTCGTGAAGCCATGTGCCGCTAAACGAACAGTGAAACATGCCTGAGTGCCAAGTGTGCATGTCACGACTTGGCCGTCTGTGCCGTAGCGAACCCACACACTTGATGCAGTACCCACATCTGTACCAGTCGAATAGCCCGGGTGCGAAGTGATCGCGCTCAAACTCGAAACAGATTTCGCCAACCGACCAAAAACTTCTTCTGACGCAGACTCTGCCAACCGTTCAACAACAGCCTGGCGTTGCAGTTTGCCCTCGGTTGCCAAACTGCGAATAACTGCAGTAATTGCAACTAATCCAATCGCCGAAGTCACAGCAAGTGCAACAATCGTGAACATCATCGCTTGACCCGATTGTCGATCTCGCTTAATGCGGCTCGTAGTTTGCACTATTTGCCATCCCATTTTTGTTCTGAGACGAAGCGACCTGCGCCTACGGCAAACTCATATGAAACTTTTTCACTTGCACGTTCGTTTTTTGCCGTGAGAGTTGTTGTGAACTTGATTCTGCGCACGAGTTTCACTTGGGCATTTGTAAGTGCAGTTGAAATTGTAAGCGCTGTGCCGCTTGCGTCGTAGTAAGTGAACACCGAATCATCTGCCAACGACGTGATGAATTCATTTTGAACTGCGCTGCTTGTCCAGCTGTTAGAGGCATATTCAGTGCTGCCAGCTTTCACTCGAGTTTTTTTGAGAATCCCATCACTATCCAATTCAACACAGGTTGAGTCTTGGGCTAATAATAAAACTGGTGTATTCGGTGAACCTGTAACTGTGTCAAGGCCTTGTGACTGGCGAGCTAAAACACAAACTTTTTTAGACGTGCCTGAGACGATCACAGCAGTGCTTTCGGTGAGATGTCGACAGTTGCTCACAGTTACTGCCGAAGCGGGATTGATTCGGTCAACGCAACTTCCTTGCAGAGATGCTCCCGACAATGCCGCGCGAAGCCGATCGCCGATCTTCGTGTTTTGCTCCATAAAGTCAGCGCGGTCAGTAATCATTGATGTGGTTGAATATGCCGACGAGATCACGCCCATCAGCACAACCGTGAGTATTCCGGTGATCATCATCGCTACAGCAATGTCTACTAATCCGACTGAACCGCGCTCGCGTCGAGCAAGATCAGACAATTTAAAAGTGTTCATCACGGCAGGTCGCTATAGGCGATTTGAGTTGTTGCGCCATTGGTGATCGTGATGTTTGACGACCCACCAAATGCCGATGCAGTTGACTTCGCGGCTTTATAAGAGCCGGCCGGCAAATACGCAAACCACGCGCAACCTGAACTGTCGCCACTAAAAATTGTTGCATAGCGCCGCAACTTATACGAAGTGTTGTTGATCGCCTGCAAATCAACTGCTTGCGTCGCGGTCATACTGGTGACAATCAATCTGCCAAAACTTGTTGAATATGCCGCTGCATCGGGTGGCACCGACTCGTATTTTGTCAAAGAATATGACTTGTCGGTTGTGCTGCCATCTGCGATACCGAACTTCCAAGTCACGGTGGTGATTCTTTTGATGGCAGTTGGCGTCATCGTGGCAAATGTTGCAGGTGATGTTGGTGTTTGCAGATTCGTGCATGTCACAGAAGACAGACCATCGGCGCCCGGCCCTGGCAACCAACTATTACGAAGAGTTGCCGAGTAAACAACATTTTTGCGCGTCACTGATGTTGAAACATCTCCAAGAATCGCATTTGCGTTATCTAGAGCAAGTGCCGTGTTGCACCTAGTTGTCGTCGCGACGATCACAGACGAAACTTCGGCGCCAGTCTGAAGCCCGCATCCATAAACTGATGCATTTTCTGCAATTTGTTCTGCGGCTAGTCGCGCATTAATTGCATCTTTAGAAAGTCTTGCTTGTGATGACATTGCAAAAGTTACAGTGAGCAAACCTAGCGACGCAAGGCCGACAAGTCCCATCGCAATTACTGCTTCGATCATTGCGAATCCGTGATCAGAGCGAAGTTGTTTGCGCCTCACACATCTCAATTCATACTCCAGCTTTCCAACTGAAGTCAGCGATGATGGTTATTATCGCACCGAGTGCGAGCGCTGGCCCAAGTGGAATCGAAACTTTGCGAATGCGGCGCTGCATGATTCCAAATACGACAGTCCATAACACTGCAATAACTGCGGCGATTAAATATGCGCCAAATGCGGCGCCCCAACCCAACCACCCGAGTGGAAACCAAACAATCGGCGCGAATTTGACATCGCCTTCGCCAAGACCGCCACGCGAAACAAAGTAAAAAATTAGTGCAACACCTGTCGCGAGAATTGCGACAAGCGCTGCGCGCCTAAAGTCTTGCCACGAGTCGTTTACAAGCGCATCGGCAAAGAATCCAATTAATTCAAAAATTGCGATTGTGATTATCGCCCGATTCGGAAGTCGTCGCGTTAATGCATCGATTGTCGCCGTGATCCCAAGACCGATACATGACAGGGCAAGAACTACCGAGGCGATCGATGCACCGTGCTGGTTAATTACGCTCACAGCAATTAAACAAGACGTAAGTTCGATCAACGGATATTTAATTGAGATTCTTGTTTTGCAATGTCGGCAACGCCCGCGCAAAAACAGCCACGTGAAAACCGGAATCAAATCAATCGGCGCAAGCGGTTCGTTACATGACGGGCATTGCGACCGGCCTTTAATGAATTTTTCTTTGCGCGGCAAGCGATGAATCAAAACTGTCGCAAAACTTCCAAGCATCAGCCCAACTACAGCCATAATCGATGCTAAAAATCGGCGGTCGTGTCCGGCAATGGCTCCTTCGGCGATTTTCAATAACAACGGATACCTACTTTCAGAACCGATTTTAGACTGTTTGGTCAGCCGACAGTGCTCACCCAAAAAGACACAGAACTCGTTCAAAAATTGCTGTTCAAGTGCATTTGTCACATGTAAATGTCAGATACATAGATAGCCATCTCAGCAAGAAAAACTCGTTTAAGATTGGAAAAGCCATGGATATTGACCCTAATTCCGAGGATTTTGTGCCTTCGGTGCTATCGCCACTGGTAACACGGTTGAAAAATGGTGAGAACGAGCAGGTGTTAAAAGACGAATTATTGACTTTGGTCTTGCCGTGGGTGCGCCAACAAGTCAGTTCAAATATTCGGCGTATTCCGGTTAATGCCGACCCGGCAAATGTCTCAAGTCATATGCACGAAGCAGCATTTAAAGCAGTGGCGAAAATTGATTGGCAACAAATCGATAAATGGCCAATGTATCTTGGCTCACTAGTTCGCCATTCTGCTCAAGAGGCCGCACGAGACGAAGATTACTTATCTCGCCAGCAAAGAGTTCTGCGAAGACAGTTTCGAAATGCATGTATTGCCGAAGAAACTAAGCAACAAAGCCCAATCACAATTCAAGATCGCGAACGAATCGCACTAGTTATTGCAGAAGGCCAGCCAGAACTTGCAAACGAATTGCTCGTGAGTTGGCACCCGCGAGAGGTTTCGAGTGTTCCCGATTCTTTGAGCGAACAATTATCGGTTGAAGACGAAGTTGAACAACAGATGGTCAAGCAGAAAATAAAGAACTGGCTTGAAAACGAACTTCCTGAGGATATTCGAAATCTGGTCATTGAGTGGATGAGTCTGCCGCGCGCCAATCTTCTGCCAGCCAGACTCGAAAAACAACTTCAACCATATATTTTAAGTTTGATGAACGCCGTTGACGATTTTGACACCGCCGAATTTTTTGCCGAACTGTATTCTCAAGATTCATCTGTAGAAGTTTGAAATGAATGCCCACCCGTCGCGCCTAGTGACTCGAAAAATAGTCGAACGTAAATGCGAAAAGTGCGCATGCTTTTTGGCCGGTCACAATTTAGAGAAACTTTGCTCGCCGTGTGCCAACCAAGAAAAGCGAAAGAGTTGGCTTTCGAAAAGTTTGAACCCTTCTTTTGTTACGAGTGCAGAAGAACTTGCCAAGTTAGGCATTGTTGAACTAATCGCGATCAATAAACTGACAGCCGAAGTTGCTATCCCATTACTTTTAAAATCTGGGGTTTTGCCCAGCCGTTTGCGCCGCTATCAATCTCTTTTGATTCAATTAGTTGCGTTGCAAGGTGTCTCGAACTCGGCAGCCGCTCGAAAACTCAACGTAACTCGCTGGACGGTCGCCGCTTGGCGCGAAAGACTTGGGATTAGGCTCACTAAAATAGACACATGAGTTTAAATCGCCTACTTGGGGTACCTGGCCCAGAACCAGAAAACGGAAAATCCCAAGTACGAAACCCAAATTTTGCAGACAATCGATTGATTGTGCTGGGTAATAGTTCGGTGCTGATGGATGAGCTCAAAAAGCTCCGGCCACATCGTTCTGAAGATTCAGTTTTAATTGACTGGTCGCCGCAATCGGGTTCAACCAAGAATCTTGTCGAGAAGATTACTTCGATGGAGTCAGTTGAAATAGTTGACTTGGTCATCGTAAATTCTTGTGTGCCTGACCATGTCACATCAGAGCGTGAGATGCGCAAACTATTTTCAGACATAAGACTGCCGATGAAGGCAATTTCAGCAAGCGGCATCGCAGAAAAAAGCTTCAGATGGTGGATGTGCGTAGAACTTGAAGATAGTTCACCTGCGACGTTAAATATTTGGCAAGCCTCGGGTCGGTTGGTGTTTCGACATGCTGCCGAGTCGGCAAATCTTGTAGGCACTCTTGTGCTCGTCGGCGATGCAGCTCAAGGCGCAAGTGATCTTCGAACGATGCTTGATAGCGAACATATTTCGTCTTCGCGCGTGCTTGGTTTCGGTATTTCAACCGATGGATCAGTTGATCTGGCGAAGAACAATTTCTCAATGACGCCGATTTCTAAAGCTCATGAGGGCGGCAATATGTCTGCAGTCGATTTGCCGACCGAAAAAAATTATCTAATCGCAGAAATTGACATGGCTAAAGATTCGCTCACTGATCTTGCAGACGA
>WLFB01000109.1 GCA_009703975.1 Actinomycetota bacterium
ATCAGGTCGTAAGCACCAGAAGAGTGCGCTTGGTATAGGCGCTCGACCGCAATGTAATCATGACTATGCACAAACCTTTCAGTGAGATTTTTGTACAGCGAGTTTTGTAGCACGCTGTTTCGCGTTGCCTCGTCTGGTGTGTGGCGAGAAATTAGATCATCCCAACTTGCTTTCGTGTCAATCATCGCCGCCGATAGCGACCCGCGTAACTTTGTGTTGCTTGTTTTGAACAACTCACTTATGATCTGAACCTCAACATTGCCAAACTCACGAAGTCCGAGCGCGTTGGCGAGTCGCTTGGCAGGGTCAACTGTCAAGACCAAAACCCGCTTTTCGGTTTGAGTTGCAGCCAGCACACCCAATGCTGCTGAAATTGATGTTTTACCGACTCCACCTGAGCCACATACGACAATCAGCCCATCTCGTTGAATTAATTCAGCAACTGATGTCATGAGAGTTCTGCTTCAAGCTCGCTAGATAATTTTGAGACAAGTAAATCTGTTGACTGATATGAAAAATCCGGCAGAAGTAGTAACTCTTTAATCGGATCAAGTTTGGTTAGCCCACTGCGTAAAGAAGCAATGTGATTTGTTGCGAGATTGCGTCGAGCCCGAGCTAACCCCGTTGCCTGAAGCGAAAGATCAATGCTTAAGCCAGTTTTCTCAGCAATAAAGGATTTTATTGAAGCCTGATTAAGTTGATTGAAAACTATTTCTTGTGATTTTGTAAAAATTTCCGAAGGCACACGATTGACGATTACTGCTGCGGTGTTGACTTTAGTTTTTGTTTGTAAAGCCCCGACTAGTTCTAAAGCCTCATTAACTGCCATCTCTTGGCAAGTTGTTACTACGACGACTCCTGTTTTTTGTGAGTCTTCAAGAATTGCCGTCATCCACAAAGTTTGTTCGTTCAATGGCCCAAGTGGCACAAAATTGCGCAGTGTTGTTGGGGCCGCAACTTGGGCAACAATGTGCCCAGTTGATTCGGCATCAACAATCACAATGTCGTAGTTGCCTTTACGAACTTCGTAGCAAAGTTTGCCAACAACTAATACTTCTTTCACTCCCGGCGCCGCATCTGCGACAAAATCAAAGATTCCAGCCAGACCAGGAATTGCCGCAACAAATGGAGTCTTTAAAAAAATCGATACATATTCGCGCAAAGCATCTTGCGTGTTCATTGTCATCGCTGACAAATTCGGTGAGATCTCGCGCGGTGTAAAACTCAGTTCACTTGTTTGAAGCAAAGTCGCAAGTGCGCCTTTGGCGTCCATCTCGCACAATAAAACTCGCTTACCTTGAGCAACAGCGGCTCGACCAAGTGATGCGGCAACAGTTGACTTACCGACGCCGCCCTTTCCAGTAATGAAGAGAAGTTGGCGGTCTAACAAAGCGGGCAGTGTCAGCTGCCAAATCCCATCTTGCGGTCACCGTTTGGTGCACCAAATTCGACAAAAGCAATCTTTGCTGACGGAATTGCTGTTTCTTTGCCGCGCTTGTCGGTCAGCCAAAGAACTGCAGACTTGCCCTCAAGTGCTGCTTCAACAGCGGCGCGAATCTTGGCATGCACATTTTCGTCGTCTGCCATTTCAAGAGAAATTTCTCGCGGGGCTTGTGTTACACCGATTCGAATATCCACTTTGTACTTCTTTCGTTCATTGTTATTGATGAGATTTCAACTTATAACTATTTTATTGATACTGATCACACTAGGCGCAAGAGCTGATGACTAACTAGTTAACTTTGAGCGCAGCGCTAAAAACTTTCTTTGGTTTCATATCTTCGGCAATTCGCTTGGCAAGTTGAGCGAAAATAAGACCAACTTCAGATTCTGGTGCAATTGCCGAAATTGGTCGGCCCGTGTCTCCACCTTCGCGAAGTTCTTCAAGAAGCGGAATTTGAGCCAGCAACGGAACTTTCAATTCGTCAGCCAGTAATTGCCCACCACCCGAACCAAACAATTCATATCGCTTTTTATCCTCACCGATAAACCACGACATATTTTCAATGATTCCGCGCACTGGAAGATTTACTTTCACCGCCATCGCCGCCGAGAGTCGTGCAACTTTTTGGGCGGCCAATTGTGGCGTTGTGACGACAAGAACTTCTGCGCGCGGCAAGTATTGACTAAGACTCAACGCGATGTCGCCAGTGCCTGGCGGCATGTCGATCAGCAAGAAATCTGGTTCATCCCAATAAACATCTGTGAGAAATTGTTCAAGCGCTTTGTGCAACATTGGTCCGCGCCATACAACTGCCTGACCTTCAGGAACAAAATATCCAATTGAGATGCAACGCACACCCCACGCCTCTGGCGGCAACAACATATTGTCAATTACAACTGGGTCGCGATCAGTGCCAAGCATTCGCGGAATCGAATATCCGTAAATGTCGGCATCAACAACGCCAACTTTGTAACCAGCGGTTGCAAGTGCGACCGCAAGATTTGTCGTAACGCTGCTTTTACCAACACCACCTTTGCCCGAAGAAATTAAAATCGGTCGAGTCTTCGAGCCTGGTTGTGCAAACGAAATCTTTCGACCTTCTGAATGCCCTTGTGCTGGCGTACTGCCCGCAGTTGCAGCTGGGTCACCATGAACAAGTTCGCGCACTTTGGCTCGCTCGGTATCTGTCATCACACCAAAGTTCAACGCAACATCTTTTACTCCATCAAGAGCACGTAATGCCGTGTTGACTCGTTGTTGAATTTCGTTTCGAAGTGGACAGCCTGAAATAGTCAACACAACTGTTAGAGATACAGCGCCCGATGGATTGATTTCAACATCGCGCACCATGCCCAAATCAACAATTGATCGATGCAGTTCTGGGTCTTGCACTGGTCGCAGCGCATCAATTAGTTGTTCGATACTTGGCAAAGACATAGTGGGTTTGGTTCCGATCAATTCGAACTATAAGTGTTAATAATTAACACTACGAGCATAGGTAGAATATCGGTTGTGGCTATTAAACCGCCGAGCGCAACTAAAGAACTTAATAATGGTGACTTCACTGCGACCGTGTCGGCAATCACATCTGCTTTCGGTGACCCAACGCGTCGAGCAATATATTTATTCACTCGAGAAACCGAAAACGGGGTTACCACAAGCGAAGTTGCCGAGAAATTCGAACTTCACCCAAATGTCGCCCGACATCACTTAGACAAACTTGCAGCCGGTGGGTATCTCGAAGTTGAGGTCTCTCGCAATGATGGCGCAGGAGCGGGTCGACCTTCGAAACATTACCGAGCGACTAACCCAAACCAAACTTTAGAGTTTCCAGTTCGCAGCGACGACCTTGTGCTCTCACTTTTAGGCAAAGCATTAACTTTGCTTACACCCCAAGCGGCAACTGTGATGGCAGAAGAAGTTGGTCAACAATACGGCCGAGCGATGGCAACAAGTTTGACCGGCTACGACATCACTACGACTCAGAGGTCTTTACGGTCTGCAATGCAGGCTGTTGCGGATGCATTAACTGCTCACGGCTTTGCTGCTCACACAGATCAGCGCAACAATCAATTACGAATTGTAAATAATCATTGCCCGTTTGGTGAACTCGCAATTGAACATCCTGTGATTTGCGCGGTAGACCGTGGCATGGTCAAAGGAATGTTGACTGCTTTGTATGGCGACACGAATCCTGAACTGTCATCATCATTACCGATGGGCGACACTTTTTGTGCGACGACTGTTTAACTAGAAAAACAATTTAAGAAACTAGTCTTCCGAGAAACGCTGTTCTAAAAACGGATCGCCATACATGTGATATCCGTTTTGCTCCCAGAAACCGGGAGCATCGGCGTCACAAAGTTCGAGGCGACGCAACCACTTTGGTGATTTCCAAAAATACAACTGTGGCACCAATAGCCGAACGGGTCCACCATGAATCGGCTCAATGTCTTCACCTTCGTATTGATATACGACCAATGAATCATCACGCATTAAGTCGGCAAGTGGCACGTTGGCGGTGTAGCCATATTCGGCATGTCCCATCACGTGCGTCGCGTTATTTGAAATCTTTGCTCTTTCGAACAAATCACGAACACGCACCCCTGCCCAGACCATGTCAAACTTTGACCATTTAGTTACGCAATGAATATCTGTTTTGATTTCTGTTGCAGGCAATGCTCGTAGTTCGTCTAACGACAAAGTAAACGGCTCGTCTACCAAGCCATCAATTGTCAAACTCCACTCGCCTGGCTTGTAAGTTGGCACATCGCCAACATGAAGAACTGGAAATCGATCAGTTAAATACTGCCCAGGAGGAAGCCGGGATTCATCGAAACCTTTTGCGGCTAGTTCATCACGATTTCTATCAAAGAATCCCATCATGTAATTGTGCCTTAAATATTCAGGCAATGCGTTAATCAAAGATTTTTAGGATAAATTTTCGCGGTGACTCTTTACATAGTTCGACATGCCAAGGCCGGAAAGCGAAGCGAATGGGACGGCCCAGACACCTTGCGCCCTCTGAGCGACAAAGGTTGGGAGCAGGCGCAGGCAATTGCAAAAAAACTTATTGAATTAAAACCAATCGCTTTGATTTCGAGTCCGGCGGTTAGGTGCATGCAAACTCTCGAGCCTCTCAGCGAAGCAATGAAAATCAAAATTGTTGCTGACGAAAGATTATTTGAAGACGGAGATGTTGCCAAGATGATTGAACTTCTTGAAGCTGCCCAAGATTCAACAGTGATCTCAAGTCATGGTGACATGATTCCTGAAGCAATAAAAATTTTGCAACGACGTGGAATGGAAATCAACTCGAAACCAGATTGGCGTAAAGCCACAGTGTGGGTTGTCGAACGCACAAAAAACGGTTTCAAATCTGCTTTTGTAATGGCGCCGCCGCAGTAACAGCGCCGCCGCAATAACAGTGCCGCCGCAATAACAGTGCCGCCGCAGTATTAAAACTCAGCCCGCAATCGCTGCATCAACCTCAGCGATGATTGAATCAACAAAGCTTTTTACTTCTGCTGGCGGATTTTGTGATTCGCAAATTGTTAGTTGCTCGCGAGACCCAATGGCATCGCCTGCAAGGCGAAACCGAATAATGCCGAGAAAGCAATGTGCGTCTGGGTAATTGGCATCAATTTTTATGGCTCGCTCAAGATCACTTGATGCGGATAAAAACGCAAGTTGTTTAATTTCACTGCC
>WLFB01000011.1 GCA_009703975.1 Actinomycetota bacterium
AAACAAGTGCACTGTTTTGCATCATTTAGATCTTGATAATTGACTTGCTTATCATCTCAACCATGTCTAGCAAGCCGGATCTGGAACTTTGGCATCTTTCAATACGGCACCAGAATTTACCTCACCTTGAGCGCCGATTAAGCACGATGTCACCTGTGCAAACGCACCGACGTGTCCCATAACTGCACTGTCTATCACAACCGCATTGGCGTCAACCTTCGCCCCGTTCATCAGCACACTGCGCACGATTTGCACATTTTCTCCCACTACGCAATTCGCTCCGATTGCGCTCTGAGTAATTACCGCAGTCGCATCAACCTTGGCACTGACGTCAATCGGAATCACTTTATAAATACTTTTTCTTGAGAGAAGTTCAATGTTGCTACGAACATAAGTATCAGGGCGACCCGCATCGATCCAGTAGTCGTCAGTTGCAAATGCATACAAAACACCATCACGAACCATTTCAGGAAATGTTTCACGCTCAATTGAAAGTGGCGTCGTTCCAGGCATTCGCTCGAGTGCGGAAGTTTCAAAAATATATGTACCACCATTGACGTGCCGCGACACAGTTTCGCCAGTTTTAGGTTTTTCAACAAAACGGAGCACTTTGCCTGTTGCATCAGTTTCAACGACACCGTATTGAGAAGGGTCAGCAACTGGAGTCAGATGAATTGTGCCTTCAGCTTTGACCGAATGATGAAACGACACAAGTTCTGCGACATCTAAATCAGTAAGGATGTCACCATTAGCAACAATAAAAGTCTCACCACGTTCATAAATTTTGGCCTCGCGCGCCGCAAACCCGATTGCACCGGAGGTGTCTAGCGGGCGATCTTCGACTGCATAACTAAGTTCGACATCAGCGCAACGATTATTCGGAAACGCTTTCAAAAACGGCTCAGGTTTAAAGCCAAGTGCCAACACTGCATGCGTCACTCCACCATGTGCAAGCGAAGTCATCAGTCTTTCTAAAAGCGGAATATTGCACACTGGCAACAACGGTTTCGGTATCTCAAAAGTCAGTGGCCGAAGCCTCGTACCAAAACCGCCGACCAGCACAACTGCGTGCATGTCAGATCTTCCTAAGAGTTAAGGGTCAGTAGTTCTAGATCTGATGTTGAAGCTGGTTGCGGCACCTCGACATCTTTGGGCACAAATGCAAGAGTTATCGCCATGCCATTGCCAGTCAGACGAACTTTTCCGAGGTCTGCGATTGAAATCTTTGAAGATGAAATCTTTGAATCCCAAACTGAAACCTGCACCGATGCATCTTTGTCTCCACATTTTGTATCGGTTTCAGAAATAGTTTCACCATTATTAATGGTCTGTGGAAACTTGATTGAGTCGTTTGTTACCTCAATGCCGTACAAATCGAAAATTGTCTGCAAATTTGCTCGACGCTCACCAGAAAGAACTTGTGGCTCCCAACGAATAACGCCTGCTGACTCGATGTAGGCACCAGCCTTTAGCGTGGCTGCATCTGCGCCAACATCTTGAACTGCTGGCAGAGACCCAACAAAATCATCACACTTATAAATGCCAAATGCTGTGTAATAGTTCTGTTTTGCGGTGTCTAAAGCACTGACTTGCTCTTGGCTCTGACGAGCATAAGCAATTAACGCGACACCGAGAATGCAAATCACAAAGATCATGGTCGGAAACAAAGTTCCACCTTGCATACGAATCTTGCGACCTTTGCTGTTTTTGCTGACGGCCGCGAGTTTGGCGATTTTTTTAGCAGAAGATGAGGTACCCACGAAGAAGAAAGGCTACCGCCTTATGGCGCGTACAAGGCTTCGTATCGTTGCGCAACCGAGCCCGCAGAGGCATGACCTTCAACCCAAATTCGTCCCCGCTCACCCATTTCGCTAAGCGTTTTAGGGTCTTGCGTCATTGTCTTAATTGCTGAGATGAACGCAGAGGTGTCATCTGGTTCAACGCAAACACCTGCCATTGCAGCCGCCAAAATTCGAGGCACTTCCGTATCTAAATCGACTGCAGCGCAAACTGGCCGCCCTGCCGCAAGAACTGAATAAGTCTTTGACGGGACACTCACAGAACCTAGACCTCGCTTCAGCGGCACTACATGAATATCGCCTGTTGCTAAAACTTCACTGAGTCGTGAAACATCTTGGTAATCGCCAAAGCGAATGTTGACAAGCCCGTGCGCGGAGGCCTTTAACGATTCACGAGCAGCACCTTCACCGTTGATAACAAAAATTAATTGTGTTAACTCTCGCGCTGCGGCAATCAACATCTCAAGTGATTGCGAGAACCCAACGTTGCCGGCGTACATCACGACTATCTCTTCACCAATGTCAAGTTCGGTGCGATATTTAGTCATCCGCGACATCGGAGTAATAGCAAGTGTGTCAACAAAGTTTGGGATCACACGAACACGCTCATGAAATCTCTGATCAAGTTTCCGCTGAACATTATTTGCAAGGTCATCTGACAGCAACACAACTAAGTCAGATTTCTGATAACTAACTCGTTCTAGCCACTTTGCGGCTTTAATAATTCTGTGATTTGAAATCGCACCTGTCTCAATCGCCGCATCAGGGAAAATATCTTGAATATTAAAAACAAGTTTTCCGCCACGAAACAATTTTGTAAACCAACCGGTGAGACCGAGCGTGAGCGGTGGCGACATTGCCAAAACGCCATCTATGCGACGCGGAAGCCCACCAGCAACCAGACTGCGCAGACCGACAATTGCGCTGAATAAAACAAATCCAACTGCACGTCGCAATAAGTTTAATTTAGTCTTGCCCGCAAATGGCTGAACTCTCGTGATCGAACCCCACTTTGTCTTCTCTACACGCCAAAGCTTGCCTGACCATCCTTGCTCAACTTGATGTTTGCGATACCACGGCAACGAAGTCACTACATGTAGTTCGTGTCCGCGGTTTGCAAGTTCGTGAACAATTCGTGTCATCACCACACCAGTTGGTGCCATGTCGGGCTCGAAATGTGGACACAAAACAACCAGACGCAACTTTCTCGAATTCATGATTTCGGGCTCATATTCGCTCTCATATCACAGCTGCTGAATAGGCTTCAACTAAATCGTTGCCTGAGTTTCTAATCGAATAATGCGTCGCACGAAGTTTGCCAGCAGCAACAAATTTCTCTCGCTGCGCCTGAACGATTTGCAGTGCACTTGACCACGCATCTAATTCGAGGGGCAGAACCAAACCTGCATCGCCAACGACTTCAGGCAACGATGCGCAATTGCTAGCAATTACTGGTGTACCGACGATCATTGCTTCAATCACCGGTGCACCGAAGCCTTCATACAAACTTGGAAACACCAGCGCAAGCGAAAGTTTCATTAATCCATCGCGATCACTATCGCTGACACGTCCCATGCGCATGACTCGGTCATCTAAATTCAGCCGACGAATTTCACGCATGAACTCTTCTTCAGCACGTCCCTTGCCTCCAGCACACACCAGCACCAAGTCTTTTTCTGTCCAGTGCAACTTCATAAGCTGAAGCAAAAACTTGTGGTTTTTGTGCGGATGAGTGATCGCCGGTAAGAAAATTACTTTTTTTGATTCGAGCCTGAATCGTTGGCGCAATTCTGCTTCGCTTGTTGAGTCTTTACCAATTGCAGAATCGACACCGTGCCTAACCACTCGAATTTTTTCAACTGGCAGATTGAACTGGTTAATCAATCGGTCGCGCACGTAGCTACTTGGGGTCGTAATTACTGTTGCTCGATTTAATGAGTTCGGCACAATTTTGCGCAGATATGCCAACCTGATTCGACTGAAATTTTCAGGAAACGAAAGATATTGCACATCGTGCATCGTCAAAATTGTGTTCCGCAAACCAAATCTTGGCATTGTTCCACCGCCATGATGAATTACATCAAACTTGCGAGTCTTAATCGCTAGCCAAGTTTGTTCAAGTGCGATTCGTGCCAACCGAGCACCGCGATGTGCTGGGGCCTCTACACACTTATAAATCTCCGCAAGTTCGGGGTGGTGCCGAGCAAAACCCTTCTGCACAAATAATGTAATTTGATATTCATTTTTAGCTTCTTCATTTAAAGACACACCCATCAACTGACGAATCAAATATTCTTGCGATCCACCAACTTGCCCTGTGCGCAACCACAATAAGTTGACAGCGATCTGTTTTTTCTTCACCCGATCACCCGATCATAAATAGACGCCGTACGCAATGCTGTTTGATGCCACGTCATTTCGGCAGCGCGCTTAAAGCCAAGTTCAACCAGATTATTTCTTTGACTCAATGCAGTAACGACACCGTTTGCAATGCTTGACACATCAAGTGGATCAACAAGCACCGCGGCATCACCTGCAACCTCTTGAGTTGATGAACCACGACTAGTCACAACTGGCACACCACAACTCATCGCTTCAAGAATCGGCAAACCAAAACCTTCCATAAGAGATGGGTAACAAAATGCACTCGCATTTGAATATAAAACGCCAAGATCACTCGCCTCGACGAACCCAAGGAATTTTACGCGAGTTGAAATTTTTGATTTATTTTTTATTATTGAATCAAGTTTGATATCGCCCCAACCAGTTGCACCAACGACAACTAACTGCGGTACTGAGTCACCAAGAGTCTCGAGCGCCGCTACGAGCCGAGAAAGGTTTTTCCGTGGCTCGAGGGTGCCGACAAACAAAAGATACTCGCCAGAAACACCCAAATGATCAAGAACTTGCGCTGCATTCGGTGCGACGACCGGCGCATTTACCCCGAGCGGAACATGACATAAACGATCAGCCGAGAAACCAAACTCAAGACAGTCTTGTAGCGTCGCTTGTGACGAACACATCAAGATTTCAGCGCGCTTCAACAAAACTTTCAAACTTCGCCGAAATACTGAGTTGCCACGACGACTGAAGAATTCTGGATACTTCAAAAATGCCAGATCATGAACCGTCGCAACCATTTTTGCGCGAGACGCAAACGGGATAATCGATGTGCAATGCAAAAGATCAACTTCGCCAGTCGCAAGTTCAACGCGTGGAGCACGAAATCGAAGTGACGCCTCGTAAAGCGCAGCGCCATGCAATGCGAGTTGCTGAACATCTATAGGTGGCGCGTATGAAGAGGTTGGCTGACCTTTATTGTTTCCCGCTACACCAATGAGTTGCACATCTGGTCGCACTACCGACAAAGCCTTGGCAATTTCAATCGCCGATGTGGCGGTGCCGCCTGGCACTCGGTGCCAACATTGCTCTAATGAGTAAGCCACACGCACGCCCTCTATTCTGCCCGTCTTGGCTTCGTATCGGGTGAACAGCCGAGATTGATAAGCACAGGAATTTGGGTCGTACGATGTGTGTACCTGTATGAGCGAGAAGTCTTCATCACCGAAATTCTGGAAAGACCGTGTCGTAGTAGTAACCGGTGGCAACGGGTTTCTTGGACGAAATGTCGTTGATGCTTTCACCCAGGCTGGCGCAAAAGTAGTCGCGCCGCGGCGTCGCGAAGCAGATTTAACTCAACCAGGTGTTGCCCTTGAGTTATTTTCAAAACACAAGCCAAGTCATGTCGTACATCTCGCGGCGCGAGTTGGTGGCATCGGCTATAACCAAATTGCACCTGCTCCGCTTTATCTCGACAACTTAATGATGGGCACGCATACGATCGAAGCTGCTCGGGCAGTTGGCGTTGAAAAAACAATTTTGCTCGGCACCGTGTGTAGTTATCCGAAATTCACGCCTGTGCCATTTCGCGAAGAGTCAATCTGGGATGGATACCCCGAAGAAACTAATGCTCCTTACGGCATCGCCAAAAAAGCATTGCTAATTCATGCACAGGTCAATGCTCAACAATACGGTCAGCGTTTTGCATTTTTGATTCCGACAAATCTTTTTGGGCCAGGCGACAAGTTTCATCCAGACGTTTCGCATGTTATTCCTGCGCTAATCAAGAAATGTGTAGAGGCCAAAGAACAAAATCTTGACAAGATTTCAGTTTGGGGAACCGGTTCGGCAAGTCGAGATTATTTATATGTAAAAGATGCCGCCCGTGCGATTTTGTTGGCTGGCGAACTTCATGATTCGAGTGAGCCATTGAACCTTGGTAACAACCGCGAGATCACAATCCGCGAAACTGCCGAAACTATTGCTCGTATCGTCGGTTTCGCTGGTGAACTTGTTTGGGATTCATCTCGACCAGACGGTCAGCCGCGAAGACGAGTCGATGCATCTCGAGCCGAACGCGAACTCGGATGGCACGCAACAATGGATTTCGAAGACGGATTACGCGAAACAGTTAAGTGGTTTCTGGCCAATCGCCAAGAAGCATTACTTCTACCGACTTAATTGTTGTGACTTTTCCTCCACCGCAAGTTCCACCTCCGTTACCGCGTGCCAGTCAATCGGCACCAAAAAGTACTGAGCCAGCGCGCGAACAGAATTCTTCAAAGCGTACGAATAATCCACGGCCACCATTTAGAAAGTCGACGCGTCAAAGAACACGAGGAAATGCACGAGGAAGCGCAAGAACTAGTCAAACTAGTTTTACAAATGCAATCGTCTCAATCAATGTTGGCTTGTATTTGTGGATGTCAGTTACGAATTTCGCTGTGACCTCAAACAATTTTGTAATTTCAAGATATTTTCTTGAGCAAGGTGAGTGGTATCGATTAATAAGTTGCGGGTTCGTACACTTTGGTTTGTTTCATGTCGCAATGAACATGATGCTCGCTTATCAACTTGGCCAAATGTTTGAACCAAGAATCGGCTCATTGCGTTTTGGATTGCTTTATTTCGCATCACTTTTAGGTGGATCTGTCGGAGCGCTTGTAATGAGCCCTGATGCGGTTACGGGTGGTGCATCAGGAGCCGTGTTTGGTCTAATGGCGGCAGCAATAGTCGGTATGCGACACGAAGGACTCAACCCATTACAAAGTGGTCTTGGCGTAACTTTTGCAATCAACTTGGTGATCACACTTACGATTCCAGGGATTTCGATCGGCGGTCATTTTGGTGGCGCCATAGCTGGAGCCATCTGCGGTGCCGTTGTGCTCGCGCCGCAGAATTCGCGATTACCAAAGTGGCTGGGCATTGTCGTGCCGTGCTTACTTAGTTCGGCGTTAATTTATTTTGCAGTTACTTTTGTTAACGCGTAACACCCTTTCGCTACTGTTTGGCAATGCTTGAAACTATTACACCACCTATCGATGTACCCCGCGCAAATTTAGATCCAATCACTACTCTGTCTGAAAAATTGGCGGTGTTTTCATTAGCGCTAATGCGACCACTTCGTCACGAAACCATTGTTTTATGCTGCGATTCATCCCAACGCGGTGTCGGCATTTTTGCTTTTGATACAAAACTCAAACTGACCAAAATCATCGACCGAATAATCGGTTCGGCAATCAAAATCGAATCTGTAGCAACAATTTCGTTATGCACTTCTCGTGCCGGAGATAGTCAACTGGCAACCGATCAATCACAATTTACTATTGCCAAAAATCGTTGCCAGAACGCCGGCATCACACTTATTGACTGGTTGTTGGTCGCCCACGGCGACGTTCAGATTCTCAACTAACTGATTTGCTAACTAGCTAGTGACAGCCGCAACCAGAACCGCAACCACCCATTTTCGGGGCTGGCATTGATGGCGCAGCACTGGCACTAGATCCGCCACCGACTGAAGCAAACACCGAAAGTAAGCGCACTGAGTTCTCATGACCTTGCGAACATTTCGCTGGTTCATTCGCCTGCGACATTGAACGTCGTTCTTCAAAAGTTTGATCACATGTTCGGCATCGAAACTCGTATACGGGCATGGTCGCAGTCTAGATGCGAGTAAACATGGTTTAATGAATCGTGCTCTCAACCGTAAAATTAACTGTGATGTCAGCGCCGTTATCTTCAATTGAGACTTCGCCAAGCACGGTCATTGATCGTCAAACAGAACACGTTTTACAAACCGGCAAACCATTGGTTGCCCATATTGTTAAAACAGAACGTGACGAGTCGGCCGCGGCCAAAGTTTTAGAAGCACGGATTAACGGCACGCCGCTTGAGGCGCTATGCGGACATGTTTGGGTGCCGTCGCGCGACCCGAAACAATTGCCGATGTGTCAGGCATGTAAAGAGATTTACGAAATGTACCGAGGCTTCAACGACGGACTCAACGAACAGCCAGACGAATAAAGCTAGCTAAATGCCAGATCTCAACTCTCTGATCTCGTTTGCAATTGCATCGCTTGCGCTTCTTGTGATCCCTGGTCCTGCTGTTTTATACGTAATTAATCGCAGTGTGTCTGATGGGCGATCAATTGGATACGCAGGTGTGCTCGGTATTGAGCTCGGAACATTTATGCACGTGTTGGCTGCCACCGCAGGATTATCGGCAATTCTCGCTGCATCACCTAGCGCATTTAACGCTGTCAAGTATTCGGGCGCGGTGTATCTAGTTTTCATTGGCTTGCGCACACTGACACGTCGGCCAGCAATTATTGATGCATCCGCCAGCTCAATGACCAAGGCTCAAGCATTTCGTCAGGGTTTCATCATCAACACACTTAATCCGAAAGTTGCACTTTTCTTTCTTTCATTTTTGCCTCAGTTCATTGATCAAGACAAGAGTTCAAACGCGCTTCAAGCACTAACGCTTGGCACAGTATTTGTAATTTGTGGTTTTTTCACCGATGGAATCTACTCGCTTACCGCGAGTTCATTACGCGAAGTTCTCGTCAAAGGAAAGACTCTGCCTTTCGTACAGAGATATGTTGCTGGTGTCGTATTTGTTGTTCTCGGATTAGTCGCTTCTCTAGCGAAAATTTCTTGAACCAACGCCACGAACATTAATTTTCAGTTCACTCAAATGTTCGGCGATGATATTTACCACTCCTTGAACAGACTCGATTCGACCTCGAACTACTAAGGCTGAAGCGTTTATCGCAATATTGCGAAAACGCTTCCAACAACCTTGCGAGACAATCACATTTATCAAACCTGTTTCATCTTCAAGGCTTATAAACGTCACACCACGTGCTGTTGACGGACGTTGACGGTGTGTCACAACGCCACCTACAAATATTCGCGAGCCACTCTCGATGTTGGGCAAGTTGATGGCGGTAAGCACACCGAGTTTTGTTAACTGATTGCGCACGAACTGAGTCGGGTGTCCATCTGGCGAAATACCAGTTGACCATAAATCGCAAATAGATTCTTCGATTGGTTGCATACCTGGCAGTTGCGGCGACTCACTGCCAGTTGTAACACCAGCAAGTCGGTCTGGTCGACTCTGAATCACTGCCCCTGCAGACCATAAAGCATCTCGACGCGATACATCAAAACATTGTGTGTAGACACCTGCTGTTGCCAATGTTTCAATCTGTGAAAGATTCAGTTGTGGTACACGACGAACTAGATCTTCCATGCCCGTAAATGGCCTCGCTGCTTCTATCGCTTGTGCCAGTTCAGTACCGACTCCACGCACACTTGAAATACCAAGACGCAATGCAAACCCACCAGTTGACTCGTTACATGGTTCTAAAGTTGCACCAGCCTTTGATGCATTCAAATCTGGGCTATGTACGACCACTCCGTGTCGACGAGCATCGCGCACAAGCGAGTGCGGCGACCAAAAACCCATTGGCTGTGCGTTTAACAATGCCGCATAAAACGCCGCTGGCTCGTGATATTTGATCCATGACGAGGCATAAACAAGATAAGCAAATGAAACAGAATGGCTTTCAGGAAACCCATAATTCGAAAACGCCTGCATCTTTTCGAAAATCTCATCAGCCACTGGGCCGACGACCCCGCGTTGCGACATGCCGTCATAAAGTCGTTGACGAAGTCGCTCCATTCTTAGATGCGAACGCTTCGAGCCCATTGCTTGACGCAATTCGTCGGCTTGTGTTGCAGTAAACCCTGCAACATCAATCGCCATTTGCATCAACTGTTCTTGAAACAGTGGCACACCCAAAGTTTTACCCAAGCTATTTTCTAGCAATGGATGTAAATACGTAACCGGTTCTTCACCATTGCGCCGACGAATGTATGGGTGAACAGAGCCACCCTGAATTGGGCCAGGACGAATCAATGCGACTTCAACGACTAAATCATAAAATCTTCGTGGTTTAAGGCGTGGCAACGTTGCCATTTGAGCACGTGATTCAATTTGAAAAACACCGACCGTGTCGGCGCGACACAACATTGCATAGACATCATCATCTTGCGGAATCGTTGCAAGGTCAATTTTTTCACCACGAAACTCGGCGATTAAATCAACTGCATTGTGTAGAGCCGAAAGCATGCCCAAGCCAAGTAAATCAAACTTAACTAGACCGATCGTCGCGCAGTCGTCTTTATCCCACTGCAACACACTGCGATCTTTCATTCGAGCCCACTCAACTGGGCAGACCTCACTGATTGGGCGATCGCAAATCACCATGCCACCAGAGTGCACACCCAAATGTCGCGGTGCATCTAAAACCTGTCGAGCCAGTTCTATAACTTGCGCAGGAATCTCATGACCAGTATTTACTTCGCCTGTCTTAGAGTCACTCGCCAGTGAGCCAAACACACCGACTTGCTTACTCCATGCATCTTGTTGACCAGGCGCAAAACCCAATGCCCGAGCCATGTCGCGAATCGCCGAGCGTGAGCGATATGTAATCACATTAGCTACTTGCGCCGCATGATGTCGGTCGTAACGATTAAAAACATATTGAATAACTTCTTCGCGTCGACCGCTTTCAATATCAATGTCGATATCTGGTGGACCATCACGCTCGGTTGACAAAAATCTCTCAAACAATAAGCCAAGCGATACAGCATCGGCTTTGGTTATATCGAGCGCAAAACACACAGCACTGTTGGCCGCGCTGCCCCGGCCTTGACAAAAAATGTTTGAGCGCTCACAAAACTGCACGATGTCCCAGACAACTAAAAAGTATCCAGCAAAATTGAGTTTTTCAATTATTTCTAGTTCGTGATCAATTGTTCGCCAGGCCTTAGACCTAAGTGAAAGATCTTCAAGTTGAGTTATTGGTCGTGCGCCATATCTACGTGTTGCACCTTGCTCAGCCAATAACCGCAAATACGAAATTTCGTTTAGACCTTTAGGGCACTCAAACGGTGGCAACTTTGGTGCGACAAGAGATAAATCAAACGCAGATGACTTTGCAATCTCTGCCGTGATTTCAACAACACCCGGATATCTGGCAAACCGACGAAGTTGTTCGGCGCCGCTACGAATATACGCACTTGGCGCCGGCGGTAATTGCGAATCAATTTCATCAAGACTTGCGCGTTGTCGAACTGCTGCCAACGCAACTGCTAATCGATACTCACGCAACGATGCATAACCAACATCGTTAGTTGCAACGCATTGCACATTGCAACGCATTGCAATTTGTACGAGCGCATCATTGCGAACCGAATCAAGCGGATCACCGTGATCCCATAATTCAACCAATACACGCTCGCGACCAAACTCACTGATCAATTGTTGCAACCTTCGAGCAGCATTTTCTGGGCCGTGTTGCTCAAGCGCCTGAGTAATTACTCCAGTGCTAGCGCCAGTCAAAACCCAGCAGCTGTCAGCAACAGCATCTGCAATATTGGTAGTAGTAAAAACTGGTGCAGATTTTGCTCCGGCTAATTGGCCAAGTGTTATCGCGTGAGATAAGCGTGCATAGCCGCAAGGCCCGTCGGCGATAACTACTATCTCTGCTTGATGCGAATTTTGTTTTTCTGTGCACTGCAACTCGGCACCAAATAAAGTTGGCAAGCCAAGACCACGAGCTGCTTGAGAAAACCGCACAACCCCATAAAGACCATTGCGATCGGTTAGCGCCAGTGCATTCAGTTGCATTTTGATTGCCGACTCAACTAGTTGTTCAGGGTGCGAAGCCCCATATAAGAACGAAAAGTTTGAACGACAATGCAGTTCGGCGTAGCCAGACACCCAAATTAGACTAGCGAACATATGTTCGCTATATACTAAAGCGTTAGTCTTTGCTAAAACTGATGGGAATAAATACCTATTTGTTTAAGAAACGAGGCAGAAAATATGAAATCTATGACATGCAGTCAACTTGGCGGTGCTTGCGAAAAAGTATTTTCAGCGGAAACGTTTGATGATTTAGCATCCCAAAGTCAGCAGCACGGCAAAGAAATGTTTGCGGCAAATGACGAGCCACACATGGCAGCAATGGACAAGATGATGGAAGTTATGAAGTCAGGCAAAATGGATTCTTGGATGGCTTCTCGCAAAGCAGAATTCGAAGCGCTTTAACCCATCCCACTCATAAAGCGACTTCTTTACACTTAGCGACATGCACAAGATATTTTTGATGCCATTTTCTGATGTGTATCCCCATTACGTGAACAAGGTACAGCGAAAAGGAC
>WLFB01000110.1 GCA_009703975.1 Actinomycetota bacterium
ACTATTTAAACCATACGCGTTTGTTCACATACTCCACATAACTCAGAATAATTTTTAATACGCGCCACGAAACATCATCGACTTCGTAATCACTAATCGGTTTTGGTAAATTTCCAGAATCAAACTGTGCGCGTACAACCGCCACTTCTGAAATCAATTGACTTATAGAGCTACCACTCATTGCGAGTGTGCCGTTATCAGTACCTTCGGGTCGTTCATGAGCATCGCGCAAAGTGACCGCAGGAAAGCCCAGTAGAGAAGCTTCTTCGGTCAAAGTACCACTATCAGAAATCACACAAAAAGCATTTTGTTGGAGCTTTATGAAATCAAAGAAGCCTAGCGCAGTAATAAAGTTGATTCGTTTATCAAACTTAATATTCAAATTATTAAGTCGCTCTCTAGTTCTTGGATGTGTAGAAAAAATCACTTGATGATTAAAATGCTCAGCAGTTGATTCAATCGCCGCAATCAATTTAGTTAGCTTTTCTGAGTCATCAACGTTTTCTTCTCGATGCAGACTGACGACAAAAAATTTATTTTTTTCTACTTTGAGTTCTGAAAGAACTTTAGACTTGTCGAAATCAAGATTATAGAAATTAAAGATCTCTTTCATTGGAGAACCAACTTTGAAGATTTGACTACTGATAAACCCTTCGTGAAGTAAATTACGGCGGGCGTGTTCTGAATAAGTTAAATTGATGTCACTCGTATGGTCGACAATCTTGCGATTTACTTCTTCTGGGGTGCGTTGATCAAAGGAGCGATTTCCGGCTTCAAGGTGAAATATCGGTATTTTTCGGCGCTTGGCTGCAATCACCGAAAGCGCACTATTCGTGTCACCGAGAACCAATACCGCATCTGGCATCACTGATTCTAAAACTTGATCGGTTGTCTCTAGAATCTGCGCGATTGAGTTCATCGGCGTTGAACCCGCTACTGAAAAAAGATAGTCTGGTTTTCGAATCCGCATTTCATTGAAAAAGACTTCGTTAAGTTCAGGTGAAAAATTTTGACCAGTGTGCACCAATGTGTGCTGCGTGTGTTCATCCAACAACGGGATGATCCGGCTCAGTTTGATTAGTTCTGGGCGAGTACCGACAATAGTCATAACTTTTAATGCCGATTTAGTATTTGTCTTCATCGTTAACTCAATTCCTTAAGTTGAAGTCGGCGCCAAAGTGCTCGATGTGGTTTAGAGATGACAATTTGTGTTTCCGGCCTGGGTAGCGCGGTGTAGTAATAAAGAATTAAAGATTTGCGAGATTCATCGCTTGGGCACTCCAACGGACTTGGATGGCCATGATACGTGTAGTCGTGGGTTTCAAAAATTATCAAGCGATTCGCTTTGGGTTCAATTGATTTCACGCACTGAGTAACTTCAGGATCCCACAGTTCAAGATGACCACCCCATTCAGATTGCCATTCTTTATTTAAATAAAGAATGGCATTAAGTCTTCGATGCACACCCATCGCATGATGCCAATTTCCGTCCACGTGAACATCCAATAGGCCACCTCTGCGAGTGCAGTTTAAACCTCCGCCTGTGTAATAGGGATCTGATATCAATTTTTCGATCCCACATATTTCGGTTAGTCGTTTCATAAACGCACCTGAATTTAAAAAGTGAACCAAGTTTCTAGTCGCAGGCAAAATATCCTCATCGGTAACCCAGTTGCTGCGCAGTTTGACCTGAATTTGCTCTTGATTTGAAGACTCCCAAATAGGGTCAGAAACAATAGGAAATTCGTTAACTAATTCTTCTATTAATACCAAGTCGAAAAGATCATCTATTACACAATGAGGAAACGGGTCGGCGCATGAAAATTCTTTTTTCTTGGTCGCAACTAGAGCATCTAGACGGCCCAAGGTTTCAGTTTGCCACTTTTTCATTTCAGAGTGCCTTTTGATGATTAATTATATAAGCAAACCGCCTGTCGTCACCGTTAACTCAGTGCGAGACATAGTCATAAGTTGCTTGATCTTCACAAAAGTTGTCCAACATTTGATCCCACGATGGTATTACGATTCCGAGTTGAGTGATTTCATCGCTAGATTGCAGTGATCTGTTTAAAACTACAGATTCGTCTATTTCGATGTCTATATCAAGACCCAAACGGTTATTCAGTTCAGTAACCAATTGAAATTTATTTATTGGGCTTGATGCAACATGCACTAAACCATTGATGCTTGAACCAGTTGTCAATAAAGAATCAATTACTACTGACAAACTAAACGTTGTCAAGCCTGAGTAAATTGCCTTCGAATAGCCAACCACTTTTTTGCCACGATTATTAAGAATCCATTCAAAAAGACTCGTGAAATTCGTTAGTTCTCGCCCTACATGTGAAGTACGGATTGTCAAATTATGATCATCAACAATCTCGCCCGCTAGTTTTGATGAACCATAAATGTCGATTGGGTCAGGATTATCAGTTACTGCATAGTTACCTTTGTTGCCAGAAAAAACACAGTCAGTACTTATATGAATCAACCGCGCGCCAGACGCATCGCAAATACTCAAAAGTTTGTGCGGAAAATGAGCATTTACTTCAATCATCTCTTCTTCGCTAGTTCGGTGACCTCTTTGTTTGACAACGCCGATGCAATTTATTACTACATCAAACTGGTGCTCTCTGAATAAATCACTGACTGTGGTTATCTCTTTTGCATCAACACCAGAAATCCATTTTTCCTTACTTAAAAATTTCGCAAGGCCGGAGGTTGCAGACCATTCTTGCTTGGATGTCCCGTAGACATCGTGAGCCTCGCTGAGTACTCGAACCAACATGTGACCAAGCATTCCGCCTGAGCCAAGAATACAAACTCGCATTAGTTGCTAATCAAGTCACCCGACAAATGTTTTTCAAGAAACTTTTTTACTTCATCTGTCGACATCAGGTAGTTTGCTGAACTTACTTCGGCAAACTCAATAAATGGTTCGGATGACGTCGTTGCAACTTCGGGCAAGATTGACTTAATCGCAAAGTACTCTCCACGAGAAATAGTACGGAGTGATTCCTCTTCGGAGATCATAATCTCGTGCATTTTCTCACCTGGTCGTATACCGCTTTCAACGACTTTTACTTTTTGAGAACCGACCAGTGCGATCGCGACGTCTTGAATTAATGCCGCCTTAATTCTAGGAATGTAGGTCTCACCCGCCGCAGCAAATTGCAATGCCTCAAAAACAGTATCAACTGCTTGATCAAGAGTTAGTAAAAACCTCGTCATACTTTTGTCAGTGAGCGTTATCGGACCACCCGCAGCAATTTGATCAATAAATAATGGCACTACTGATCCGCGCGAGGCGAGAACATTGCCATAGCGCACAGCAATAAACCGCGTCTGCGGACAACTGATATTTGCCGCAAGAAATATTCTCTCTTGAATTGCCTTAGTCATTCCCATTACATTTGTGGGTTTGCATGCTTTGTCAGTTGAAATTGCAACGACACTTTCAACTGGCAATTTAAGTTCAATAATTGCCCGAACAATATTTTCTGCGCCTTCAATGTTTGTTTTAACGGCCTCAAACGGAAAGTACTCACATGCGGGTACCTGCTTTAAAGCAGCCGCGTTAAACACGATGTCGGCTGAAGTCAAGGCTTGCGCAACCGAATGAAAGTCTCGAACGTCACCAATTTTGAACTGTAATGTCCGCTCAAAGTTGTGGTACATCACTTCGTCGGTTGCGGCCCGATGGTTCAAATAATCCATACGAAGATCGTGTTGTTTAGCTTCGTCTCGGCTGAATACGACAACACTTTTCGGCGAACCGAGTTGACCAGACAATATTCGTCGCACAAGTACCTTGCCCAGCGACCCTGTGCCACCAGTAATCAGCACACGTTTGTTGTCAAGATACATTCGTTTAACGACCTTTTAGCGACGGGAATTAACTAACCCAAGGTTATCTGTAATCAGCAAGTGCTTTTGCTACCACGAGCGCTGGGAACTTACTGTGCCGAGCAAAGTTCTCACAAAATGTTTCGCGTGCTTGAAGCACTTCATCTGATGTCCACCAGAGATCAACATTCTCCCACACGTCAGCAATATGTTGCGCTGCGGATTCAGGGGTGTAGTGCAAAATCTTGGCTTTGAAAAGTTCGTTGTAAATAATTGCTGCAGTTGATGTCAAACGCACATAACTTCGATCCCACATCGCAACTGTCGGATAGCCCGCCAGTAAATTTGTTGGCATGGTCGTTTCGTTGTAAGTCACAACCGAGATACGACTTTGGCTTTGCATTTTACTAAGGCTTAACTCACCAGTGTCAAGGTTAATCAAATTGCCCAATAGTTCAGAAATTTGCTGCGCTGAAACTCTTGCTGGCTTACCTACCGCATTTGCATTCTTAGGTCGAACCTGAGTCCGCTCCAAAATATGCTCAGGTAGCGAATTGCACAATGCTTTCAAATTATCAAAATATGCGCTGTTACTTTGCATACCGATCACTCCATAATCGTCCGAATTTCGGGTGACTGGTCCAAGTACAACTAACAGACCACCGTGTTTGTCAGGACGGACCTTATCTTGTCTGGATTGAACGCAAGTTGGCACCACAAGAGTTTTCAAATTTTCACTCCAACCCCACGACACAAATCGATCAACAACTGATACTTCATATAGCGCGGGCCAACCATCAAACACTCTTAATCCGTAGCCGCCGCCGTGTTGACCAGAAATAAGTTTTGTCGCGCCCGAAACAACGTGTTCAGCAGACCAAACTTTGAATTGCTCGTTTCGATGCAACAACGTATTGGTAAAAATCAATTTCGGATGGCGTTTAATCTGAGATTCACATACTTTGTCTTGTAATTCTTTAAATCCCTCAAGATAAATCGTTGGCAAATTAGTTGCTAATAGTTCGCGCAGAAACTTCTCAAACCGTAACGCTGAACTTTTTGAGATCTTAAACTGCTGTCGCGCAACCTCATCAATCGGATGCGCCGCAAGTTTTGAACTGAATCGCCATAAACGGGGCAACGATCGCAGTCGCAAATGCATCACAACTAGCGCCAACTTAGATTGCACAACTCCCGCCAAAACAACTTTAGGGTTCGGCGAAACTTTTGCTAAA
>WLFB01000111.1 GCA_009703975.1 Actinomycetota bacterium
AGATTTCGACTTAGAGAGTTTGATTAACAATGGCATTGGATCTTCAACTTCAGTCAGATAAACACCCATCCACGGCGCCGACACATCAACAATGTCCCAGCTATTAACTCGTTCAGCCCGAACTTGCTTGAGATAGAAATCAAAGATCCTCTTGCGGTCCTTTATTTTTTTGGCCGCCTTGAACTGCAAATTTAGAATGATGGCTGCACACAGGCGCACTTCGTGAAATGGCGAATTAAAAAGTTTTTCAACTTCTCGTAGTTCTAGGTTCTGGTGCTTTTTTGCAACAGATCTAGTTTGAGGAACCGATCCTCCGAGGAATAGATCACCTTCGCCATATTCGCCCGCAGACGTCTTGTAGAAGCGAGCAAGGTCGCTCGCTCTGCCTATCTTGGAAAAACTCTTTAGATCTTCAAGTGCAACTCTGGCGCTCATGGGAGAAATATACCTTTCATCTATATCCGGATTAAAGGACGACTCTTCTTTAAGTGAAGCAAGATGGGACGAAATCCCGCCCCGTTTCATTATTTCTTTTGGAACTGTTTCTGACAAAACTGACTTCAAATAAGCTCAAAAAACGGGCAAATGAATAGGACAAATAAATAGTGCAACGGGCAAAAAAGTTGGCATGTGGGTCAGAACATGACTGGGTAATGCGGTGGATCGGCATTTAACGGATATCACTGAATCCAAACGAGTATTTCAAGCGTTAATTGATCGCCTCCTTCTAATTCGACTAATACACTTTGATAGTGCCAATGCGGGTCGGATTGTTCGGGGGGACATTTGATCCACCACACCTGGGGCATCTGGTAACCGCTGTCAATGTGCGCCACGTGCTGAAACTTGACATTGTGGTGTTGATGGTGGCCAATGATCCATGGCAAAAACACGGGACTCGCGAAGTCGCTAGTGCAGTTGATCGTCTGGCAATGGTTGAGGCAGCGATCAAAGGCGTAGATGGGCTCGTTGCGGGCGATGACGAGATTTCACGAGGCGGTCCAAGTTTTACCGCGGATACGTTAATTGCGATGGGTAACCGTTATGTAGACGCTGAACTTTTCACGATTGTTGGCGACGATGCCGCTGCAACGTTTGGAACATGGCAGCGTGCACGCGAAATCGCCAAACTCTCAACTTTGGTAGTTGTCGACCGACCAGGTTCGCCCTTAGTGCCACCAAGTGAATTCAAATGGAACCGTGTTGAGGCCCCGAGGCTCGAAGTGAGTTCTACTGACTTGCGTCAGCGCTTTGTTGATGGTCGACCGCTTGATTATTTGGTTGCAAGTGAAGTGCTGAGTGTCATCTCGGAACGTGGTTTGTACGGAGCTGAAAAATACAGCGTTGAAAAATTAGGTGCCAAAAAATCATGACGGCGATTCCGCAAAGACAAAAGCAACGCTTGCTCGTCGCATTGTGTTGCGGCATTGCGTCTGCGTTGATGCTGCCCGCTGGTCTCGTGATCGGCTACAACTCGGTGCTCAATTCGAGCGGCGGCACCAATGTCAACAACATCAAAGTTTTAAAAATACTTGACACACCTGTTGCGCTTTTGGCAACTGTTAATGAATTAAAAGAGATCACCACAGTAAGTGTGATTGCTTTGGCGGGCGGGAGTTTCGGTGGAACAATTATTTCTATTCCAGCAAAAACTCAAGCTGAAGTCGCTCAAGGAGAAGCACCAAGAAGAATTTTTGATTCTTATGTTGACGGTGATCCATCTGCATTCGTCGCCGATGTCGAGGGATTACTTAACGTCACAATCTCTGCAGTTGGTATTTTGAATCGTGATGACTTACTGAGGCTGCTTGGTCCGGTTGGGCCAGTTGAAATACTTCTTGATTCTGATGTGCGCAACACTGGTATAGACGGTGCAACCTCTCTTGTCGCGAAGCTTGGCAAAGCAACAATTGACACATTTTCGCTTGCCGATATTTTGTTGGCGCGCGAAATTGATCAAAGCGAAGCGGCAAGATTTAATCATCACAAATCTGCGTGGACAGCAATCGCTAACACGGTTGGCCTCGGGCTCAGACTTCAAAATTTGCAGACAGACCCACTTGAAACACCTGTAGATTTTGCAAGTTTTATGCAGCGGTTATTCAATGGCCCAATTCAAATCTGGCAGTTCGTTGCAACTGCTGTTCCCGCGGGTGTTGATAATCCGAATTCGTTAGATATGTTCAGCCTTGATCCATCAGAAGTAACGATGATCATGGCTAGCGTTGCGCCAACGTCAGTCACGGGCTCGGGTATGGCCGGTGCTCTTGCGGTTCAGGTTGATAGTCCGTTCAATGACCCCGCCGTAAGTCGTGAGATTGTTCGTCGTCTTGTGGCAATCGGTTTTGACGTGGCACTTGTTCGCGAAGTGCCTGGCCCGCCTCAAGAACTGACAGAAATTCGATACGTCGACTCGAATGTTTTGGCCGATATTGGTTTGAAGGATTTTATTGGCGACTTTGAGACTGCTCAAACCCGCGAACGCGCCCAAGGTATTGAGTTGCAGATTGTTTTAGGCAATTCATTTGTTACGTTTTCAAAAGACAATCCTGATCTTCCTGCCACTACTGTTGTGGCTTCAGAAGAATGAGTACTTACACACCACAATCAGACGCGTTGCGCATTGCCAAAGTTGCCGCGCAGGCCGCTGACGAAAAACAAGCGACCGATGTGACCGTTTTAGATGTCGGCGAGATTTTGGCGATCACTGACTTGTTCGTGGTTGCGAGCGCTGGCAACAAACGGCAGGTGCGCACGATCTGCGATGCAATTACCGACGCGGTTCGTCGTGAAACTGGTCGCTCGCCATTATCAAGTGAGGGTGTAACCGAACAGCAGTGGATTCTGATTGATTACGGCAGTGTTGTAATTCATGTATTTGATGACGAGACACGCAGATTTTACGAAATCGAACGTCTCTATCGTGATGTGCCAGCAGTCAGTTGGCGTCTCGTTAGCTAGTAATTTAGCTAGGAAGTTAGCTAATCCGTTGGTCGAGTTGCAACAATAAAAAATTGCTTACCGAACAGCCGCCAAAAAATCGGCACTGCTAAATAGAGTTTCACAAGCCACGGATTAGAAAACCGTTGCGAGCGAAACGAAAGTGGCAAAAAGCGTGAGATCGTTAACTGATTTTGAAAGTCGGCTGCAGCTAAATGCTCTTCGATTGTTCTGTGCGTGAGTGGCAACAAGTGGTCGGCAAAGTCGTAGTACTCGTTTGCGCAGTACCTAAAATTTGGTCCCATGATCGCTAGTTTGCCACCGAGCTTAAGTGATTTTCGAAGTTGCATCAAATAGTTATAAACATCATCTGGTGTTGCTAAGTGTTCTAAAAAGTTTGAAACAAAAATCAAATCAAAATAGTTTTCGGGCAAGTTAATTTCATAGATATCGCCGAATCTCGTCGTGACCCCGGTTGGCCAACTGGTTCGTTGATCGGATAAATCGCATGCCCATCGCTCTGTCGCTTGAGATGAAATTATAAATTCCCCACGACCGGCCGCTGGGTCAAGCACACTTCTTGGATTGCCGAGTTTTAATTCAATCCACCGAGTAACTAGAGCCCAAGTTGCGTCTTTCTTTTCTTGGGTAAGCCCCGCAAACCTAAATTGGTAAACCTTTGCGAGATTTAGTTTTTGATTTTGTTCAGACATTCGTTAGCACGCTAGTGCTATCTGATTGGATCTATCGGGTAACGTGTAAATGTCTTATTTGGGGCTGTAGCTCAGTTGGTAGAGCGCTTCCATGGCATGGAAGAGGCCAGGGGTTCGATTCCCCTCAGCTCCACAATTGATATGAGGAAACTGAATGGCATGAACAAGATTCGTTTTCTCGGTGCAAAACATGATTTTGGGTTCCTCAGAATATTTCTGGCAATTCTTGTTTTGACAATGGTGTGGAGCACGATGCTTCCCTTATTTGCTGGCCCAGATGAACACTCAAATTTCATAAAATCAGCCGCTGTTATCCGGGGCGAGATAGTTGGCAAAAATATTCCCGCATCGCCAGAGATGTTCTATTGGACAACTTCAGTAGATATTGACCCACGATTCAGCACAGCACTTGCCGGGCCGGCATGTTTTATTTTTGTGAGTGAGAAGCCTGCATGTGATGTGCCTGTTGGGTCGATTGAGATTGTTAGTGACCCACCATGGACGCAGATGGGTCGATACCCGCCAATTGTTTTTTTGGTTTCAGGAGTCGGCACATTATTTGGTCCGAGAGATTTGTCGGCATTTGCCTCGCGCTATGTGATCGGTGCACTTTGTGCACTGTTTCTTGCAGTATCAATTCATGGCTTGCGCAGACGTGCACGCACTGTAGTTGGTGTGTTGTTAGCCGTAACCCCTGGTGTCATTTTTGTTTCGGCAGTTAATAACACGAGCGGCGTTGAAATTTGCTCGGCTGTGCTGTTGTGGACACTCTTGCCCGATCTTTTGGCTGGAGAAAAAATGTCTCGTCTTGAACAAATCGTAATTGGTGCCGCTGGCGTATTTTTGATCGGTGCAAGGCCACTTGGCTTTGTGTCTTACTTGATAGTTCTGACATTGATCGTCTGTGCATCGTGGACTAATAAAATTAATTTACGATTACTGCTTCAACGTAGATGGCTGTTATCTGCTCAGGTAATTGCGATAGTTTTTTCGATTTGGTGGTTCGTTTGGATATATAGCTTTCAAACTTCGCCTAGTTATGTCCGAGACATTCCAGGGATGCCACGTGGTGAATTACTTTTAGAGATATTGAGTCATCTGCCAGATGTATTCAAACAGTCGTATGGCAATTTTGGCTGGCTTGATACACCGACACCACCAATAGCGATGTATTTAGCGTTTGCTATGGCGTTCGTCGTAGTTGGTTTGCAATTGAAAAAGGTTTCGCAAGGCGCACGGTTTATCGCACTAGCGACTGTCGCCTCAGCCATTTTATTTGGGGTTTTAATAGATTTTCAGATGTATTCGTTTGTGCGCGGTTTTGGTTTGCAGGGACGACATATCGTGCCGCTTTTAGTTGGAGTGCCGATCGTTTTATTTGCTCGTGCCGACTGGCGTGCTAGCCGTGATCGTTG
>WLFB01000112.1 GCA_009703975.1 Actinomycetota bacterium
GATACGCGCCGCTCAAAATCTTATTTACAGCCCCTGGTCGCGACAAATAGTGCTCATACATACCTTCGACATCAACGACAACCGAAGTTTGAAAACCGTTACAAGATATACATTGAACAACTTCAAGAGGAATTAAGTTTGCACTGGCTGCGCCTTTGCCAGGCGGAAGATAGCGGTCGCCGAAAGCTGTATCGCGAAGCCGCAATGACGAAACCAAGTCAGAGGATCCACATAATCTGCAAGTTTTTACGACTTCGTAAGCTAGCTGATTCACTAATTGCGAACTTTCCATGGCTATTATTCTAATAGAGGGTTGCTACATCAAGTGAACAACATGACATGACTTTCGATGTGAGTTGGCGATGTGATCGTGACTAAATTGGTGTCACCATGACGAGCAGAGTGATTCTTGATCCGACGAGCGAAAAGAAGCTGGGTTCACGCGAGCTACTGGCGCGACCAAAAACAATTGTTGGGCAAACAATCGGCTTGCTCGATATTTCTAAAGCCCGTGGCGATGTGTTTTTGAATCAACTCGAATCACGACTCACGACAGCCGGTGCAAAGGTGTTGCGTTTTCGCAAGCCGACTTTTACCAAGCCGGCGCCAGTTGATTTGCGTCACGAAATCGCAACCAAATGCACACTGGTCATTGAAGCGCTCGCCGATTGAGGCAGTTGTACGTCGTGCAGTGTGCACGACATAGCTGATCTTGAAACTCGTGGTGTGCCGGCGATGTTCATTGCCTCAGATGTTTTTGTGCAGGCCGCCGAATCTCAAGCGAGCGCACTTGGCTTCAGTTCGGTGCAACGCGTGTTCGTACCACACCCAATTCAAGATCGCACCGACGACGAAATGCGCGCACTTGCAGATTCGGCTTACGACTCGATTGTCGCAGCAATTACAAAAAGCTAGAAATAACTAGTTAATTAATCCCAGGCGTCGTCTTGGTTGTATGGTCGAGCGCGAGTAGGCGCACTGTCACGCTTCCAAACTAAAACGCGCCGCCGAAAGTAACAAACTTCTTTGCCTGCTTGATTGAAACCTTTGCTCTCAACTGTCACGACACCGCGATCTGGTTTTGACGACGAAGGTTTAACTTCAAGCACCCGAGTCTCAGCATGAATAGTGTCGCCATGAAAAGTTGGGTGCTTGTGCTGCAATGTTTCAACTTCAAGATTGGCAATCGCTGCGCCACTGACATCTGGCACGCTCATGCCAAGAACGAGCGAATAAACCAAATTGCCGACAACGACATTGCGACCTTGAACGCTTTGTTGCGCGAACCAATCGTTTGTATGTAACGGGTGATGATTCATCGTGATCATGCAAAATAAATGATCATCGGCTTCTGTGATTGTTTTGCCCGGCCAATGTCGGTAAACGTCGCCGACTACAAAATCTTCTAAATATCTTCCAAATGGTCGTTCGTAAATCGTCACGAGTTACACGCTAATTGCTACGACGTCGTTCATCACGAATTTCACGAGGTACAGGTATCTCATCGGTTTCAGCCAGACCATAACGTGGATCAAATTTCGGCAACGTGACCTCTCTCGTACGGTCGGTTGTGGCGTTGCGTTCAACCCATTCAATACGGCTTGTTCGACTCGCGTTTCCGACATCTGCATATCGCTTGAGTGATTTCAATTCGCTGGCTTGTTGCAATGCAAATCTTCCAAAACGCAAACTGACGTAGCACGCACCTCCAACCAAAATAGGTAACCAGAACTGCACAAGGCGATAACTTAAAACGCTGACAGTCGCTGTCGTCGTTGAAAGTCCGAAACCGACAAGAGATGGAATATAAATACTTTCAACCAGACCAAGACCACCAGGTGTAATTGGAATCGAAGCAAAAATATTTGCGAGACCAAATGAGATCACAAGACCGACAATGCTGACAGACCCATCGAAAGCATGAACAAATACATAAAGCGCCAGAATGTCAAGACCCCAGTTGAGTAGCGCCCATGACAAAACGCGAACGAGTAAACCTGGCTCAGCTTTTAATCCACGTAATCTTTCGCCAAGATGGACTGCGACTTCGCCAGCTTTATCTTGGTCAAAATGCAGCCGACGGGCAATCCATCGCATCACTCGCTCAGCACGACCTAGACGATCAACTAAACCGACTACAACACCGGCAGCAATAACCATGATTATCACTCCGAAAATCGCAGCCGTGCCATAAAAGGCATTTACTCCGCGACCCGGAATCGAAATAATCAACCCAACCCACAATATGACATTCAACACAACTGCAGAACCGATACCCGCAGTTGCAAGTGCAAAGCCAGCATCGCGACCTTCGGCCCCGGCGAGTGTGATCATTCGAAAACCTAGGGCATTACTCGCAGCCGAACCACCGGGTACGAGACTGCCTAGCGACCGAGTTGAAAGTTGAATTCTAAATAATGTCCAGACGCTAACTTTGCCTGCATCTTCACCAAGCGCAACATGGGTAAGCATTGAATAGAAAAACAGCGCGGCAAATTCGAGAAAAATACCTAAGACGAGCCACTCTGTTTTGACTTCGCTAAGTTTCTTTAGTGCATCGCCAAATCCAGGCACGATGGGTATCACAAAAATCCACAAAATTAAGGCGAAAATTGCCCAGCGCACCCAACGCAACGACGCTCGTAAAGCGGAGAATCTGAGTCGTTGCGGGACGAAACTCACCTGCCCATATTACGGCTGAATGAAGACAAATTCATTACTTATAAGTAGCGTTGGCGAGATGACAAATACTTCAAATACAGCGGATCTAGTAATTGCGGCGCGGGTAATTGAACTTTCAGATGCAATTATCGGCAAAGGTGTGCGTACTCTTATCGCAACTGGCGGCCCAGACACGCAACAAGTTCTTGCATACGATCTTGCACACGCTGGCGCAGCAGTTGAAACTGCGCGCTCGATGCTTGACTACGGCGCGAAGGGAGAAATAGAAGCAACACTTACTTGCGCATTTGTTGCAGACATGGTGCATGACTTAGTTTCACGATTAATCGGTCGCGAAAAACTTTGGGGCGTTGATCCATCAACGCTTGCAGAGTCGCATGACTTCGTACAGAAATATCGCGACCCGAACTTGCTTGCATCGCTCGCCAACAAATCAGGACCAAAATATTTAGACGACGACAACGAAATGGTGCAAGATACTTTTAGAAGTTTCGCCGCCAAAGTAATTGCTCCGCACGCAGAACATGTGCACCGCGAAAATCTTGATGTACCCGAAGAAATTATTTCTGGTCTCGCAGAAATTGGTGCATTTGGTTTGTCGATACCTAGTGAATACGGTGGCTTCAGCGAAGGTGGCGACGGCGAATATATGGCGAGCTGCATCGCTACCGAAGAACTTTCACGCGCGTCACTTGGCATTGGTGGTTCGCTGATCACTCGTCCTGAGATTCTCACTCGCGCGCTTGTCAAGGGTGGCACTGAAGCCCAGAAACATGAGTGGTTGCCGAAACTTGCTACTGCGGAAGTAATGGTTGCAGTTGCAGTAACCGAACCCGACTATGGCAGTGATGTCGCATCTATTAAGACGACCGCAGTGGCTGCACAACAAGACGGCAAAGACGGCTACCTAATCAATGGCGTAAAAACTTGGTGCACATTTGCGGCACGAGCAAATGTCTTAATGCTGCTCGCCCGCACCGACCCAGACCGCACAAAATCTCATAAAGGATTAAGTGTTTTGATCGTGCCCAAGCCTCGCGGCGATGCACACGGTTTTGTTTTCAATCAACCTTCAGGCGGCCGAATGGAAGGTCGACCAATTGACACGATCGGCTACCGAGGAATGCACTCATATGAGATCGCACTCGAAAATTGGTGGGTGCCAGCAGATCATCTGATCGGCGAGACTGCCGGACTCGGCAAAGGTTTCTATTATCAGATGGAAGGCTTCGAAAACGGTCGCCTACAAACTGCTGCACGCGCGGTTGGTGTGATGCAAGCTGCGTACGAAGCTGCGGTTGATTATTCGCAGAACCGAAAAACTTTTGGCAATAACATCGCCGAGTACCAATTGACCCAAGTCAAACTCGGACGAATGGCTGTCGTGATTCAAGGCTCGCGACAGTTCAGCTATGCGGTTGCCAAGATGATGGGCAAAGGCGAGGGCGCGATGGAAGCCAGCATGGTTAAGGCTTACGTTTGTAAAGCCGCCGAATGGGTAACGCGTGAAGCGATGCAAATTCATGGCGGATACGGCTACGCCGAAGAATATTCGGTGAGTAGATTGTTCGTTGATGCTCGAGTTCTCAGTATCTTCGAAGGCGCTGATGAAACTTTGTGCTTAAAAGTTATTGCTCGACGAATGGTTGAGACTGCTAAAGCAAGTTAACTAACTAACGAATTCAATTAAGTCGTGCAAACTCTTAATTCGCTCACAGTCAGCACCGTCATGAAACCCATATGGGTCAAGCAAAATAGGTGATAAGCCAGCGTTGCGGGCGCCACCAACATCATTAATGTACGAGTCGCCGATATACCCAATACGTTCGCGTGGCACATTCATCACAGCGATCGCCTCATCAAAAATTTCCGGCTCTGGTTTAGCCACACCTACAACATGTGAGTCGGTCACGATTAAAACTGGCACGCCAGAGCCATCGCCAACCTGACAAACATTTTCGTTCGCCAGGGTTCGTTCAATTTGGCCACTGGCATTTGAAACTATGCCAATGCGAATGCCCAGCAAATGCAAACGCCATAGGCCAGCAACTGATTCGTGCAATGGAAATCGCCATAAAAATGCGGAGAAAACTTTTAGCAGTGCAACCGCTGCATCTACTACTTTTTCTTCTGGTACGCCCGCCTCGCGCGCATACGCCTCACGATATGAACTCCACGAAATTCGTTCTATTGAATTTGCAGCCTGCAATGCTGTCGCCGCATCAATTGCTGCCATGCCTGCATAGTGACATCTCACAAGCACTGAAAGATTTGTTGATCCGCCAAAAGGTTCAAGCACCATGCCAGTCGTCAACGGATCAGGAACGACAAAGATTCCACCTGCATCAAAAAGCAAAGCATCAAAACGC
>WLFB01000113.1 GCA_009703975.1 Actinomycetota bacterium
AAAGATCTCGAACTCGCAACTTCTACAGTCTTGGAAAATAAAAAAATCGGTGACCGCGGTAGCTACGGAACAATTAGCTGAGCTCTTTTTGGATACGAATGGTTTGAGTTGCGAGTTGATTCATTTCGTCGGTCGTTAGTGCTACAGCGATTGCTCGAGCCATCGCATTATTTGTGGTGACTTCAGCGGCTTGGCGTTGTTCAATAAAACCAGAACAGTCAGGGTATGGCGGCGACCAGCCATGCATTTTTGCAATGGCTTCATTGTTATCACCCGCAAGCGTTGCCTGCATCCCGGATAAGCCGTGCGATACCAGCGCAGCGATGTGGTAGCAGCCGCGAAGTTCGCGTAACAAATTTATTAACCGATAGGCCAAAGCTGGCTGATCGCTTGGCAAAGGTTCTGCTCTAACCGCCGCAAATAACGACAGCCCCGCTGCGTCAATACTTTTAACCAACTTTTCAGCTGGTGCAATAAATTTTTCAAGTTCTAAAATATTCGATAAGTGCTTTCGACCCCAGACGTCACAACACTGCATAAAGCGCTTCCCTGCTGCACGAGCACCTTCCACCGCAATACCTCGATTCCAAAGTTTTTCTGTGAGTGCGCGATCAAAAAACATAAATGCAGCGTGTACCACATCTGCATCAACATCTCCCAGAACTCCGCCTCGACCTGCGAAATAGAAAGCAAAACTGCTCGAATACCCAGCTTCTAAACCAGCAGCATTTGTTTCCGGGTCGAGCATGTACCGTGCGCCAACTGATCCGACTATCGGTGCGATAACCGAAGCCACTTGAAACTCGTTTAATAATGTCATCTCCAAAACATAGTACGATCTGGGTTGCCAATACTTTCGTACGGGAGAGTACCTACACAGCCAGTGCAGGGCACCGAAGGAGCAACCACCCCGGAACCTCTCAGGTAAACGGACCGTTCAAAAGTGGCGACACTGGAAATTGAGAGTTGGCTAAAGCCATATCTCTACCGAAGGGGAAACTGATGGAGCAATCTCTCAGGAAGCTCTCAGGTACCTAAACAGTTGGGGTGCTTAATTCCGCACACCCAAAACGAGGTACCAAATGAGAAAATCACTTGAAGAATTAACCGCAAAAGATGAGTTCATCTCACGCCACATTGGTGTTGACGATTTCGCTCGACACACCATGCTTCGCAGCATTGGCGCGACCGACCTGGATGATTTGATCAATCGCACTGTCCCATCTTCGATTCGGCGCGATGAGTTGCTAAATCTTGGCGAACCGATGCTCGAAACCGACGCTCTAACACAACTGCGACTAATCGCCAACAAAAATACTGTCCGTACAAGTTTGATCGGCATGGGCTACTACAACACGATCACCCCGCCGGTTATTGCTCGCAACGTATTGGAGAACCCTGCTTGGTATACGTCATACACGCCATATCAACCAGAAATCAGTCAAGGCCGCCTTGAAGCGCTTCTCAATTTTCAGACAATGATCACTGAGATTACTGGTTTCGATATTGCAAATGCTTCCCTGCTTGACGAAGCGACTGCCGCCGCCGAGGCAATGACGATCGCGCTTCGATCTAGCAAATCTGAATCAAAAGTATTCGCGGTTGATGCCGACACACACCCACAAATCATTGCAGTGCTCAGAACCAGAGCATTACCAATTGGTTTAACTATCAGTGTTGTCTCACTTAACGAGATGATGACTACAAGTTGTTTCGGAGCATTAATCTCGTGGCCAGGATCATCCGGATCAATCGCTTCCGCAGATCAGATCAAAAATATTTCGATCGCAATTCACTCACAAGGAGGATTGACAATTGCTGTTTGCGATCTTCTCGCATGTATCTTGCTGACCGCACCTGCGACTTTGGGATTTGACATCGCGGTGGGTTCGGCACAGCGATTTGGGGTGCCGATGGGTGGTGGCGGGCCGCACGCTGCTTTCTTAGCAACTAGTAACTCTCAAGCGCGTGCACTACCCGGTCGTTTGGTCGGCGTCAGCACTGATACTGGTGGCCGACCTGCATTGCGATTAGCGCTGCAAACACGCGAACAACACATCCGTCGCGAGAAAGCCACGTCGAATATTTGTACGGCACAAGCGCTGCTAGCAAACATTGCTAGTTTCTACGCGGTTTGGCATGGCCGTGAAGGACTTGAGCGAATCGCAGAGCGCGTCCATCGACTTACATCGATTTGTGTCGCTGGGCTTCGTAGTTCGAATATTGAAGTTGCCAACACAACTTGGTTCGACACCATCGTGGTGCGAGTTAAATCCAGTGCCGAAGTTCACCAACGAGCTTTGGCACACAATATTTTGTTCCGCAATATTGACGCCACTTCTGTTGGAATCAGTTTTGATGAGACTAGTAATTTAGAGTTAATCAAAAAGCTGTTCGATATTTTTGAGATAAATGAGAGTGTTGCCCAGCTAGATGAATCATGTGAATTAGGCGTCACTCAAGCAATGCGCCGCAATGATGACTTTCTCACACAGTCAACCTTCAGTAAATACCGCACCGAGCACGAAATGCTGCGCTACTTGCGGCGCTTGGCTGATAAAGATTTGGCACTGGATCGAACAATGATTCCACTTGGATCATGCACGATGAAACTGAACGCGACAACAGAAATGATTCCGATTACGTGGCCAGAATTTGCCAATATTCATCCATTTGCTCCCGCTACTGACGTCGCTGGTTATACGCAATTAGTAGAAGAACTCTCGGCGATGCTCATTGAAATCACCGGATACGACGCAATAAGTTTGCAACCCAACGCCGGAAGCCAAGGCGAACTCGCGGGCCTCCTTGCGATTCGTGCATACCACCTCAGTCGCAACGAAGCCCAGAGAGTTATCTGTTTGATACCTAGCAGTGCGCACGGCACAAATGCAGCCAGCGCCGTGATGGCGGGCATGAATGTGGTTGTCGTTGCTTGTGATGACAGAGGCAATGTTGACTTAGATGATTTGCGAACCAAGTGCGAGTTAGCGGGTAACAAACTTGCTGCGCTAATGATCACCTACCCATCAACGCACGGCGTATTCGAACAGAAGGTTACAGATATTTGCGAATTAGTACATTCGTATGGCGGACAGGTCTATGTAGACGGCGCAAACCTTAATGCACTAGTTGGTGTTGCACAGCCTGGTCATTTTGGCGCCGATGTTAGCCATTTGAATCTGCATAAGACATTTTGCATCCCTCACGGTGGCGGTGGTCCTGGCGTCGGACCAGTCGGAGTCAAAAAGCATCTTGCCGAATTCTTGCCATCTCACCCACTGTCGGTACACGACGAAAAAAGAGTGGGCGCAGTCGCCGCTGCACCAAACGGCTCAGCTTCTATTTTACCGATCTCGTGGGTGTACATAAAATTGATGGGTGCACAAGGTTTACGAAGCGCAACCATGCACGCAATTTTAAGCGCGAACTATATTGCAAGTCGATTAGATGCTTTTTATCCTGTGCTGTATAGAGGCGAAGGTGGCTTCGTTGCACATGAATGCATTTTGGATATTCGTGAAATTACGAAAATAACTGGCGTTACTAACGACGACATTGCCAAGCGACTAATGGATTTTGGGTTCCACGCGCCAACGATGAGCTTTCCGGTTTCAGGAACATTCATGGTTGAGCCAACTGAAAGCGAAACAATCACCGAAATAGACAGATTCTGTAACGCAATGATTGCAATTCACGCCGAGATACAACAAATCGTCACGGGAGTCATTTCGCATGACGAATCACCGTTACATAATGCACCACACACGGTTGAAGACCTTTGTGCGCCGTGGATCCATAAGTATTCGCAACAACAAGCGGCGTACCCAATTTCGGCAATGCTCGGTCGTGGATATTTTGCACCTGTCTCAAGAATTGATGCTGCGTTTGGTGATAGAAACTTGGTTTGCTCGTGCGAACCGCTCGAGTCTTACGCTATTTCTTTGCAATAAATGGAAGCTTGACGACTACGCCGTCTAGACGAGTGCCTCGCACATCGATCGCTACGACGCTTCCGACTGCAGGTTGCGAATTGACCAGGGCGATTGCGACACCGTGTTCAAGCATCGGTGAGAAATTTCCGCTCGTCGTTACACCAATAACCGAATCTCCAACAATTACGTCGCATCCATCTCGGGGCGGACGACGCCCAACAGTAGTTATCCCAATCAAGTGTCGACTGACCCCGGTCTCACGTTGTTTGAGCAGTGCTTCGCGACCGGTAAATGTTTCTTTGCTCCAAGAAATCACCCAATCCAAATTTGCTTCCAGTGGGTTAATAAGCGGTGAAAGTTCATGACCATGCAGTGGTAACCCAGCCTCAAGTCGCAGTGTGTCGCGAGCGCCAAGTCCTGCAGGCATCACGCCCGCTCTAAGAATTTCTTGCCACAAATCGCTTGCGTGTGAAACAGGTACGGCAATTTCAACACCTTGTTCACCTGTATAGCCGGTTCCTGCTACAACACATTGTGCACCTCGCCAATCAACTAGGCACACTTGAAATTTAGAAACATTTGAAAAATCACTACTGATAGTCGCCAGAAGTTCTTTTGCTTTTGGGCCTTGCACCGCCAACACAGCACGGCTCTGAGTTACATCAACTCCACCAATCGCCGATAAAACATGATCAGTATTTGACGCATTTGGCATCACATCAAAACGGTCTTCACTCACCCACCAGACGATGATGTCATCGAGAACGCAACCAGCATCATTGAGTAAATGTGTGTATTGCGCTCGACCGACCGAAATCTTGTTCAGATCATTTGTCAGCACACCCTGCAGTGCTGCCTTTGCGTAATAACCCTCAACACGCACAGTGCCTAAATGTGAAACATCAAACACGACCGCACCTGAGCGACATGCAAGGTGCTCGCTGATCGTGCCAGTTGGATACGCCACAGGCATATCCCATCCACCAAACTCAACCATTTTCGCGCCAAGTGCACGATGATCACCATCAAGTGGT
>WLFB01000114.1 GCA_009703975.1 Actinomycetota bacterium
ACCTTCAAGTTTTGCCATTACTTTTTCAACAGCCTCTTGAGCGCGAAGCAATGCCACGCCACCACCAGGAACAACGCCTTCTTCGATCGCTGCTTTTGTAGTGCTTACGGCGTCTTCGATGCGATGCTTCTTCTCTTTGAGTTCAACTTCTGTTGCTGCGCCAACTTTGAGAACTGCAACACCACCTGACAACTTGGCGAGACGCTCTTGAAGCTTCTCGCGATCGTAGTCACTGTCGGTGTTATCAATTTCAGTTTTGATCTGGCTGATTCGACCTTTGATGTCTGCCTCTGGTCCTGAACCCTCAATGATTGTCGTCTCATCTTTTGTGATTACAACTTTCTTGGCGCTACCAAGAAGATCCATCGTTGCGTTCTCGAGTTTGAGACCAACTTCTTCGCTGATTACTTGGCCACCAGTGAGAATTGCGATGTCTTGCAACATTGCCTTTCGACGATCGCCGAAGCCTGGTGCTTTAACAGCAACGCTCTTGAAAGTGCCACGAATTTTGTTGACAACTAATGTTGCCAAAGCTTCGCCTTCAATATCTTCAGCGATAATTACGAGTGGTCGTCCACCTTGCATAACTTTTTCAAGAATTGGCAACATGTCACGCACTGCAGTGATCTTGTTTGCGACAAGCAAAATGTATGGATTATCAAGCGATGCTTCCATGCGATCAGTATCAGTTGCGAAATACGGTGAGATGTAACCCTTATCGAAACGCATTCCTTCAACGAGATCCATCTCCATGCCGAATGTTTGGCTCTCTTCAACGGTGATCACTCCGTCTTTGCCAACTTTGTCAATCGCTTCAGAAATCATTTGACCAATTTCTGTATCGGCTGCCGAGATCGATGCAACTTGAGCAATCTGCTCTTTGCTGTCAACAACTTTTGCGAGAGCTTTAATGCTGGCAACAGCAGCTTCAACAGCCGCCTCAATGCCACGCTTCATACTCATTGGGTTGGCTCCGGCAGCAACGTTGCGCAAACCTTCGTGCACCATGCTCCATGCGAGAACGGTTGCTGTTGTTGTTCCGTCACCGGCAACGTCATCAGTCTTTTTCGCAACTTCTTTAACGAGTTCGGCGCCAATGCGCTCGTACGGGTCTTCAAGTTCGATTTCTTTTGCAATAGACACACCATCATTTGTGATTGTTGGTGCTCCCCACTTCTTGCTGAGTACGACGTTTCGACCTTTTGGTCCGAGCGTGACACGCACAGCGTCGGCAAGTTTGTTCATTCCTGCCTCGAGTCCGCGTCGGGCTTCCTCGTCAAATGCAATGATCTTGGCCATGTTCTTATCCTCCGTTTGGGTCCTGAATTTCAGGGTTTATGACTGCAGTTTTTAGAATTAGCACTCTATCTACGAGACTGCTAAATCAACACTCGGCTACCAGCGACTCGCCAGTAAAGCCTGATTTTCAAACCAGATTATTCGCCCCCAGCAACGGCCGGAATAATAGACACGGTCTGCCCAGTGGCGATTTTCGTGTCAAGGCCTTGCATGTATCGGACATCATCATCGGCGACAAATATGTTTACAAACTTGTGAAGATTGCCGTCACTGTCAAGCAATCGATCCGAGAAACCCGGATGAGCTGCATTCAATGCTTTAAGAATTTCACCAAGAGTTGAGCCTTCAACTTGAACTGTTGAGACCCCGCCTGAAAGTGGACGCAATGTTGTTGGAATTCTTACGGTTACTGTCATTTTCTAAACGCTATCTGTAAATTTGCAAAACCTTGGCAACACTCAAGTTGTGCGCTGTGAAATAAATTCGGCGAGTTCAATCAGCGAATCTCTTGCGGATTGTGTGATCGGTGCTTGCTTAACGCCCGCAATAGCCTCGGCAGTGAGGGCACTTATTTTTGCCTCAAGCGCAACTAACGCTCCAGTTTGTTTGATCACCTCTTGAATATTGCTGACATCTTGATCGCTGATATCTACAGAGCCAACTAGATCAAGAACGTTTCTCTGAGCAGAATCTGCGCGCTCGAATGCCATTGCCAATAGCGGTGTTGGCTTGCCTTCTCTGAGATCATCACCAACTGGCTTACCTGTCAAACTCTTGTCGCTATCTGCAAAATCAAATGCACCGAGAACATCATCGCGCATTTGAAATGCGTCGCCCAGTGGTAAACCATATTTTGATAACGCGGGCAATAACTTGCTAATCAAAGCTGGCGCTGCGAGAGTTGCGCCAAGATGCAACGGCCGCTCAATCGTGTACTTACCACTCTTATAGCGACTAACACGTTCGGCTTTGACCAACCGTCGCTCGCGTTGCGCTGAACCGAGCAAATCTAGATACTGGCCGATATTTAGTTCGACACGCATTTCATTCCAAATTTTCGCGACATCATTATTTGCAACATCTATCAACTGATCGGCATAAACAAAAGCTAGGTCACCAATCAAAACTGCAGCACCTTCACCAAATCGTCTTGCATCACTTGCCCACGAATTATCTTTATGAGTTTTCGTATATCGCGCGTGACTAGTTGGCTCACCCCGACGAGTTTGCGAACCATCAATTACATCATCATGTAACAACGCTGATGCGTGAAGCAGTTCTAGTGCTGCTTGCGCATCAACTAACTTCGCTGAGTTCTCATCGCCACCGGCACCGATAAAACCCAAATAACAAAAAGCCGGACGAAGCCGTTTTCCTCCGGCACTGACTAGCCGACTAATTTCATCTAGTGGCAGCGCTAGGTCGGCGTCAAGAGACTTCCATCGAGTTGTCTCTGAGTTTAAAAACTCACCCAAGCGAGCATCAACGCGGCTGGCAATATCTCGAAGCCAACTCGGCGGATGCGACGACATCATAAAATGCTACGCCGAGTTACTCTTGCGCAAGACCTTTAACGACTTCTTCAATTTTGAGTTTTGCATTGCCAATTCGATCACGGCACAACTCAATTAGTTGTGATGCCCGTTGCACATGAGTCGCCAACTTGTCGACATCGACGTCGTTCTCCTCAAGTTCAGCCAAGATCGCTTCAAGTTCTTCTAGAGCCTGTGCATAGCCAATAGTCTCATCATTTTTACTTTTTGCCATTTGGTTTACCTTTCGTAGAAATTTCTTGAACAGTGCTCGTTGCTGACCCATTTGCAAAAGTTGTCACCAGTTTGTCACCGGCTTTGAGTTTTGTTGCATCTTGAACAACACCACCTAAAGCATTGCGAGTGATACTCCAACCGCGGGCCATGGTGTTGACTGGGTCGAGCAATCTCAAACGATCAGCCAACGCATCTAACGAACTTTTTTCTAGGCGCAAAATCTCGGCCGGGCGATGTTTGATGCGTTGCGCCGTCATTGCTAACCGTTTACTCGCACCGGCGAGTGCATCTAAAACTTTGCTGCTAATTCGATTTGCTCGCTCGGTTAACTGACTCGAAGATGCCTCGAGTTCGCGCATCGCAAATGTCGCCACACCAGCCCACGCTTCTTCTGTTGCGTCGACAAATTCTCTAACTTGTTCAATAACTGCAGTCGCACATGCAGTCGGTGTTTTATGAGACTGATGAGCAACTTCATCAGCGACGCTCAAATCTATTTCATGGCCAATACCGGTCAAAACAGGTAAACGGCAGTTTGCAATTGCGGTTGCGATTTGCGCCGAGTCAAAAGCCATCAAGTCATTTTTTGACCCGCCACCTCGAACAAGCATCAACACATCTAAATCTTTTCTGGCATCAAGATTTTCAAGTGCAGCAACGACTGACTTGATTGCGTCTTCGCCTTGCACACGAGCATCATGAACAAAAATTGTGAATCCAATTTGTGAGTCTTTAAAAGTCTTGAGTACATCGGCGTGTGCTGCGCTTCCGATGCTTGTGACGATCCCAACTCGTAACGGCACAAGTGATGTTTCAACTTTGCGGTTGGCATCATATAAACCCTTGAGTTTGAGTTGTCGGACTATTTCTTCACGCTGCGCAATTAAGTCTCCGAGCGTAAACCTCGGATCAATTTTGGAAATCTTGATGCTGAACCGACCATTGCCTGGATACAAATCTGGTTCACCAAATACTCGAACTTTTAGACCATCTGCTAATTGCAATCCACTATTGGCAAGCGTGACTCGCATCGAAGCGTAAACGGTTTGCCAAATAGACGCACTTAGCACAGCCTTTTTATCTCCGTCTTGATCAACAAGGGTGAAATAAACGTGATTAGGTGTCTTCATCTCTTGAATTTCGCCATGCAACCAAACTCCGCGTCCGAAGCGATTCTTGACGGTTTGATTTACTTGGCGAATGAAATCTGAGACCGAAAGTGATTCTTGGTCAGCTAATTCATTAACTGTTTGATTAACAGTTTCGCCAGCCAAGCCATTCATGCTGTCATCAAATAATGTCTTGCTGGTTGTTTTTTTATCTTTCATTAGTAACAACGCAGACAATTTATAATACGATTAAGACTCACATGAAACATGTCTTAAATAGTAGACGCAAGTTGCTAATTGCTATTTTGATTGCTGCTTCACTGGCAAGTGCATGCAGTGAGCGAGTAATCATCGGTTCATCAAAAGACACGGTCGTGCAAAAACCAACAGCTACATCAGCTTTTGCCGACGTAAGTTCAACTTCAAGTATTGCGCCAGCTCCTGAGTTCACGGGCAAAATTTCTTGGGGCACATGTAACGACGACGAAGGTGGGTCTCAAGACAAAATTCAATGTGGCTCCTTAGAAGTACCTTTCGACTATGACAATCCAGATATTGGATCATTTAAGTTATTTCTAATTCGAAAGTCGGCATCGGATCAAGCAAATCGAGTTGGCTCAATGTTGGTCAACCCAGGTGGCCCGGGTTTCGGCGGTTCAAGCGTTGCCAAAGACGCACAGTTTTACTTCAGTGCCGAGCTGCTTGATCGTTTTGACATTGTCGGCTGGGATCCTCGTGGTACAGGCAAGACATCGCCAGCAATAGATTGCATCGACCAATATGACGAATACTTCGGCATGGATTCGCCGCCAGATACACCTCAAGAAAAACAAGCAATTG
>WLFB01000115.1 GCA_009703975.1 Actinomycetota bacterium
CAAACGCTTGAGTTTATAAAATCTCACATCCCTGAACCACGCACAATACCGTTATGTGGAAACTCAATTGGCACTGACCGCAGATTCTTGGCGAAATATTTGCCAGAGATTGAAAATCATCTGCACTATCGCAGCGTTGATGTTTCAACAATTAAGGAACTTGTCAAGCGCTGGTACCCAGGGCTCGAAATAACTCGACCGACAAAAGCTGGCGCACATCGAGCACTAGACGATGTGCAAGAAAGTATTCGCGAATTAAAGTTTTATCGCGAAAGTGTTTTCACCGAGATGACAATCACTCAAAAATAACTTCAGTAACAGCGGCTACCTCGCCATCATCAAGCACGTGTCGTAAAATAATTCGACCCTGTAAATTTTGCGTGACAATTTGCACTTTGTCACCTGGATCAATTGCTCCATGATGTTCAACTGTTGCCCGTAAGGGTGCGCGCTTGCCAGAATTAGCACCAAGATATTCTTCGAGCACTTCCCAATATGCAGCATTGTTCAAATGACCAACTGCGTCCATGTCGCTAAACCGAATCGGCCAGTCTTGTGAGGTCGCGTTGTTGCTCGTTAAATCTGGCAAATTTCTGCCAATTTCTAGTCGCGATGAGATCTTTCTACCATTTGTGGCCGAAGATAACAGCTCGGTCATTTCTTTTGACAATGCAACAGGCTTCATCGTTTTGAAATCAACTCGAACCCACAGCGCGGCGGTCTCAATAACGACTTCACCAGCACACTTGATCTGTGTGCGCCGCTCAGCCCAGTGCGAGCCCAATGCACCACACCAAGTTGTTAAGGAAATTTCGTCTAAATACTTTGGAAACGCAGTGACCCACATTTGTGTTCTTCGCACAACCCACGAATGTGGCTCGCTGTAGTTTCCATCAAGCGAATCATCCGTCGCAATGTCTTGCAAATACCGGGCAACGGCATCAAGACGAACACGACCTTTGGGTGTGACATCACCAAGTCGCACTTTACGAGATGTCGAAAACTTACGACCAGATTGCGCAATCGGGCTCGGCGAAGTCGCTGATTGATTGGCATCTGACATGATAAAACCCTAGCCAGTATTGGGTCTGATGGGCTTTTTGTGATTACGAAATTAAATCGCTTGGAATTTCAGAGAAATTATGGTTTCATAGATACCTGATGTTCGCAAAAGTTTCACACCCATTGGTAGTTGCCTCAATGCGATCATTTGACGCGCGCACGATTAAATCCGTGCGCATAGCCAGCAAACCTCGCTGGTTTAGCACGGCGAAAAGTTTCGTTGATTATTCAACCAAACAGCCAACCCGACATCTCGGGATGCATCTGACGTAAAAGATTTCACGTCGGAGAAATCCACGAGACCGTCGGGTGAAAACCCGGCGGTCTTTTTGTTTTTCCGGCGTGAAGCTATTCAACTAGCTAAACAACAAAACAGGCAATAAAGCAATAACCAACGAATGAAAGGAACAGATAATGACATTATTAGAAACACAGTTCACACAAAACGAAATTGGCGAAAGTTTCAAATTTGCGATTGACGATAAACCGCAATTTGTGCTGTCGGCAATGCGTTGCAACGACGGCAACGGAACTTTGTCTTATTTGTTTTTTTCGGATGAATTCGTTGATGTTGCGCGAGCCAAGGCGATCTGTGCAAAGTGTTCAACTAAGGACGAATGCCTTACAGGAGCACTTGCACGCAATGAGCCATGGGGTGTTTGGGGTGGCGAACTTATTGAAGAAGGTCGTATTCGCACAACAAAGCGTCCACGAGGTCGACCAGTTACTAAGCCTCATACGGTATTAACAATCAGAGAGGTACCGCTGCCCTCACACTGGGTTGCGTAACCGCCAATATCCATGTCTTCTTGCGGGTTCAATCGCAGTCGCTAGCCTGCTTTCGTGCCCGCAAGAACACGAGCTTTAATGAAGATGTTTATTACTTCTGGAGTTCTATTGGTTGCCGTGCTTGTCGTGAGTCTTATTAATCGCGATAGCGCTGTTACATATGAATTATCCAATGATGTCTCAAATTCAAGTAGCGGCATCGCGAAAAACACCGACAACAGAGGCTCACAACTAGCCGAAGTTGAGTTGCTAACGGTTTCGGGTGAAACTATTTCAACTAGATCTCTAATTGGTGCACCAACGATAATCAACATCTGGTATTCAACTTGCGAACCTTGTCGACGAGAGCTTCCGGTTTTGGCGCAAGGTGCTTTGAAATCCGGTGAAAAGATTCGTTTCATCGGCATCAATATTAAGGATTCTGCAAAAGTCGCCTCCGAATTTGCCGCTGACTACGGCGTTAAATTCGAGATCTTTCTTGACGCAAATGGCGCATTTATAAGTGCAAGTGGCGTCAGTACTGCCCCTATGACCTTGGCAGTCAACGCTCAGGGTCTGATTATTAATCAAATCGCTGGCGAACTAAGTACCGCCAAGTTAGACGAACTCGTTTCTGGGTTGTTGAAATGATTTTTGCTATTGAAGGCAACTTTGCATACTCATTTATCTTGGGTGTATTGGCAGCCGTCAACCCTTGTGGGTTTGTGTTGTTACCAACTTATTTGATTTTCTTCTTGGGTACTCGCGAAGAAACTGAATTGACCACAAGTGAACGAATGCGACGCGCACTGGTCGTTAGCTCAGGAATCTCAATTGGCTTTCTCGCAATATTTTTCGTTATCGGCGTAATCTCTCGATTGTTTACACAATGGATTGAATTGAACGCGAAATATGCATCACTGGCGATCGGCATAGTTCTAGTTATAGGCGGTGCACGCATGCTGACTGGCTGGACACCCAAATTTGCTCTACCCCAAATCGGTGGTGTGCAAACAAAAACTTTTCGAGCGACAGTAATTTATGGCGTGGCCTACGCCATTGCGTCAATCGGCTGCACGATTGGTTTTTTAACGACAGCAGTGTTTGGCTCGATTGCTCTACACGGTTTCATTTCTGGAGTTTTCAGTATCTTGCTATACGGGTTGGGCATGGCGATGCTTGTTACAGCACTGACCGTGAGTTTGGCGTTCGCGAAAACTGGCATCGTGACAATGATTAAGAATCGTCTACATATTGTTCAACGTCTTGGTGCAATTTTCGTAACTATAACCGGCATCTATTTGGTGCTCTATTGGTATGCGGCAATTAGCGAAGAAAGATCTACAAGTTTTGTCACCCGAATCGAGCGTTGGCAAACAAGCGTTGCGTCGTTCTTTCAACAACAAGGTGCTTATCGCTTGGCAATTGTGTTGACACTCATCGTCACCGTGGCAATAGTCGTAAGTCGGCGCAAGACACGCGTGCTCTCATGATGTTCGCCAAGTTGCTGGCTCACCCAGATGTACAAGAAGTAGTTGAGTTGCGAGGCAAATTTGGCTTCATGGCCTATCACGGTGGTGGATTAGAACATCTCACCGATGTCATCGCTCAAAAGTCTGCGGAGCAATCAAACTCGTCGTATTACGGTGTGCACCAGCCTCGCGGTTTGAAGTGGCATGTGCCATCTCACGAAATTTCTCCGAATTTTTCAACTTCGTTGCAAAGTTTCATTAATCATGTTGACATCGTCGTCACAATTCACGGCTTTGGTCGAGAAGGATTTTTCACATCACTTCTTTTAGGCGGTCGAAATCGACACTTGGCGGGGCACCTCAGCACGCACTTAAAACAGCATCTACCGATGTACGAAATCTGTGATGACCTTGAGACTATTCCAGTTGATTTGCGTGGCTTGCATGACGATAATCCTGTGAATCTGCCGCGGTTAGGCGGTGTGCAGATTGAGTTGCCACCACGCGTTCGTGGAGTTGGCCGATTCTGGAAAGACTGGGTTGGCGATGGTTTGACACCTCACACAGAGTCGCTGATTACAGCGCTTGTTTCTAGTTCTAAATCTTGGCAGAATCAAAAATAGTCAAGGAGCAAGACGCTCAATTCGCCAGGGCGAATCACTATTTGAGCGCGTGTATACAAAACGATCATGCAAGCGACTTGGTCGGCCTTGCCAAAACTCAATCGTCGTCGGCACGATGCACCAGCCACCCCAGGTTTTGGGTCGCGAGATTTGCTTGTCGCCGAATTTTTCACGAACTTCAATTAGTCGTGCTTCAATAAAATTTCGGTCTGGGATCACCTGCGATTGCGGCGATGCCCAAGCACCAATTTGAGATTCGCGTGGTCGCGAGGCAAAGTAGTCATCACTTTGTTGTTCCGAAACTTGCTGTACCGTGCCTCGAACTCGAACCTGTCGGTGTAAGTCAAGCCATGCAAAAACTGCGCTAGCAACTGGATTTGCAATTAGTTGCAAACTCTTTGCACTGTCGTAATTCGTGTAGAACACAAAACCATTTTTGTCAACACTGCGTGCAAGAACCACTCGCGAATCTGGCGCCGAATGTTTATCAATTGTTGAAACAGTCATCGCGTTTGGCTCAGCAACTCCCGCACTCGCTGCTCCTTCATACCAAATATTCCATTGCACAATTGGGTCAACATCTAAATCAGTGCGCTCTAAACCGGCGGTCTCATATTGCACGCGCCGATCGCGCAAACTCATGATTTGGCTCGTGAACTAGTTGAAATTACTTTGGCTCCACGCATATAGGGTTGCAAAACTTCGGGTATCGCAACTGAACCATCAGCCTGTCGAAAGTTTTCGAGAATTGCTGCCCACACGCGGGGCACTGCTAGCGCTGATGCATTTAATGTGTGCGCGATTTCGCTACCTTTTGCACCAGCATGCTTGCAGCGAATCTCTGCACGTCGCGCTTGGTAATCGCTGAACCAGCTGATTGAACTAACTTCAAGCCATTGATCGCACCCAGGTGCATAAACCTCGATGTCAAAGCTGCGGTGATGCGATTGACCAAGATCGCCGGTACAAATTTCAAGCACTCGGTAAGGCAAACCAAGGGCAGCAATTGTTGATTCAACACGAGTCGTGAGTTCAATCAGCATTTCTGGTGCTTGTTGCGCCGTGGTCACTGCCAAGATTTCTACTTTGTC
>WLFB01000116.1 GCA_009703975.1 Actinomycetota bacterium
CTGCCAATCCGCCTGCCGCGCCTGCGCCAGGTAAACGCGAAACATCAACTCCATATGTCTCTTTATACATTTGAACAAGACGCTCAAGTCGAGTTGTGAGCAACTGAACCTGCGCTGGTGATGCGCCTTTTTGTGGTCCAAAAACTTTGGCAGCATCAGTGAAAGTCGTCGTGACATCACATGCAACTACAAACTCAACACCTTTTAGTCGCGCCGGTGTTTGAATCGCGCGCACTGCTCCGAGCCCTCCGTCTGTGGTGGCAGATCCACCGAGACAAACGATGATTCGTTTTGCTCCAAGATCTAATGCGGCATCAATGATTTCTCCGGTGCCCGTTGTCGACGCAGCAACAGCATCATTTTTTTCTTTACCACCCGCGAGCAACAAACCAGAGGCACAAGCCATCTCAATGATTGCTGTGCCTCGATGCAAACGCCAATCTGCGTTAACAGGATCACCAAGTGGACCAGTGACGAGTGTCGTTCGGTTTGCGCCGCCGAGTGCTTCAAGAGTTCCTTCTCCGCCATCGGCAAGTGGACGCTCAATACAATCGTGACCAAGTTGCCAACACGCGTGGCCAATTGCAGTCGCGACTTGCGCCGCGGTAGCCGTGCCGCGAAACTTGTCAACGGCGGCGAGCACTTTCATGGGTTCAGGTTAGATGAGATCATGATCGCAATATGCCCTAAATACGCGCCTAGCCTTAAACACAATGTTTTTTAAGGGCCGGCTTCAAATGTCGCTGCTTGCAATCACAATTATCAGCGGCGTTCTATCTTTGGTATTTGCTCAACAAGGTGATGACCCGGCCACAACTACAACTCTCGTACCGACAACAACAACCGTTCCAGTGACTACGACGATTTACACACCGCCAGTCAGATACATAATCCAACCTGGCGACACACTCTTCGGAATTGCTTCAACTTATTTGTTGGACATGCAGGCGTTAATGGATTTAAACGACATTACAAACTCTGACCATGTTGAAACTGGAGATGAACTTATCTTCCCACCTGCAAATGGTTTTATTCCAGTAGCGCCATCTACGACGATGAAGCCTTAAATTACTTTTGGCGATGCTTTATTGAGATTTCAGCAATGTCTCGCATGATTCTGGCAATGTCAAAATCTTTCGGAGTGTAAACCGCTACGACACCTAGATCGGTTAATTTCTTGCGATCATCTTCAGGAATTATTCCGCCGACGACTACGGGCGAACTCACACCTGCTTTTTTCAACTGCGACATCACTTCTGGCACAAGCGCTAGATGCGATCCTGAAAGAATTGAAAGTCCAATTACGTCTGGATCTTCATCGCGCGCAGAGGCCGCAATTTGTTCTGGCGTCAATCGAATGCCGCTATAGACAACTTCCATTCCGGAGTCACGTGCAGCAACTGCGATCTGTTCGGCCCCACTTGAGTGGCCGTCCAAACCAGGCTTTGCCACCAATAGTCTCGGCGGGCCACCAACAATTGTTTTGACAAAATCTGAAACCTCATTCAAAAGATGACCATGTCGACCAGAGATTCCACCTACACCAGTTGGCGCACGGTACTCACCAAAAATGTCACGCAAAACCTGCGACCACTCGCCTGTCGTTCCCCCAACTTTGGCAAGTTCAATTGACGCAGGCATCAAATTCAACCCTTCACGAGCGGCAATTTGCAGAGACTTGAGCGCCGAATCTACTTCACTTTGATTTCGAGATTTGCGCCAAGTTTCAACTTCAGTGATCATTTGATTTTCTATCTTTGGATCAACTTTAAGAATATTGTCAAAGCCACCTAAAGGCGAAAGTGCCGTCTGAGTAAATGCATTCACTCCGATGACTGTTTGATCACCGTTTTCTATTCTGCTCGTACGACTTGACATTGAATGAACAAGTTTGCCCTTGAGAACATCAACTGCCTCAAACGCGCCACCGATTGCCAAAATCTCATTGAGTTCAACCCAGGCCTCATCAACCAATTGAGAAGTTCGTGATTCAATGACAGTTGATCCGTCAAAAATATCTTCATATTCGAGCAAGTCAGTCTCAAAAGCCAAGACTTGCTGCATTCGCAACGACCACTGTTGATCCCAAGGGCGGGGCAGACCTAGAGCTTCGTTCCATGCCGGCAACTGCACACTTCGAGCGCGAGCGTTTTTAGAAAGCGTTACAGCCAACATTTCGAGAACAATTCGCTGAACATTATTTTCTGGCTGTGCTTCGGTTAGTCCAAGTGAATTTACTTGAACGCCGTATCTGAATCGCAACGCACGGTCATCGGTTATTCCGTATCGCTCTCGACCGATTCGCTGCCAGAGATCAACAAATGCACGCATCTTGCAGATCTCTTCAACGAACCTGATTCCGGCGTTAACAAAAAACGAAATTGACGAAAACACCTGCGGAAACTGCTCATCGGTAACCTGACCACTTGACTTAACCGCGTCCAAGATGTCAATCGCATTAGCCAGAGAAAACGCGATCTCTTGAACCGGCGTCGCACCAACCTCTTGTAAGTGATACGAGCAAATATTGACCGGGTTCCATTTTGGTGCGTTCATCGCACACCAAGCGATCATGTCAACAATTATTCGACGCGACTGTTGCGGTGGAAATATAAAAGTACCACGCGACAAATATTCTTTGAGTATGTCATTTTGAGTCGTGCCACGTAAATCTTTTGTAGCGACATTTTGTTCGTCAGCGTTTGCAACATAAAGTGCAAGCAACCAGGCTGCAGTTGCATTTATCGTCATTGAAGTGTTCATCTCGCCTGGCGGAATACCGTCGAGCAATGTCCGCATATCACCAAGGTGCGCGACTGGCACTCCAACTTTGCCAACTTCTCCACTGGCAAGAACATGATCTGGGTCGTAACCAGTTTGTGTTGGTAGATCAAAAGCAATTGATAATCCTGTTTGGCCCTGTGCCAAGTTCGTGCGATACAACTCATTAGACGCAGCCGCGCTCGAATGGCCCGAATAGGTGCGCATCACCCAGGGTTGATCACGCGCTACATCTTTAGTTGGTTCACTCATTATTAGATAAGGCTAGGCGTGGAACTATTGCATTACAGCGATTGCAAGCTCTCGCAAATACTGCTCTCTTGTGATGGCTACCGCTCCAAGACTTTCTAAATGTGGAGTCAACCATTGCACATCTAACAAAGTCATTTCGGATTCTTTCATTTTTTTGACCAGCGCCATTAATGCAACTTTTGATGCGTCACGCAGTAAATGAAACATAGATTCGCCTGCAAAAAATCTGCCTACGCGAACACCGTAGAGTCCGCCAGCTAACAATCCATTTTCGTCAAAGACTTCAAAACTGTGGGCATAACCAAGTTTGTGAAGTTGCACATAAGCCTCTATGAACTCGGTGGTGATCCAACCGTGATCACGATTTGGCGCCGCGCAACCGCGCATCACCATTTCGAAACAAGTGTCAATGCGAACTTCAAATTTCTTTTCACTACTGCGCATTGATCGAGAGATCACTAGCTGATCTAAATTAATTACTGCCCGCTTTAGAGGCGACCACCAAACCAGATCAGTCGGTTGTTGATCATCAAAGTCGTCGTTTGAAACCATCGGAAATATTCCGTGCCGATACGCGTGAATCAAAGTTTCTGGTCTTAAATCTGCGCCACGACCAACAACGTCATTGCGTGGCCACTTTGATGACGGTGGAAACTCCCAAACCGACTCATCAAGAGAAGTCGGCGTTGAATCCCAGTTCATCAGTAACCAATTCACACATTAGTAACTATAAAACCCTTGCTTTGATTTGCGACCCAATTTGCCCTGCTCAACAAGCTTTTTCAACATTGGACGCGGTTCAAGAGTTGGTGACTTAAATTCCGCGTGAAGCGCCTCAAGAATTGCTACTGACGTATCGAGACCAACTAGATCAAGCAATGCAAACGGCCCCATTGGAAAGTTGCAACCACCTTTCATTGCAACATCAATATCTTCCATGCTTGCGGTGCCAGCCTCAAACATTGCAATCGCGTTATTCAAATACGGAAACAACAATGCATTAACAATAAACCCAGCACGATCAACGACTTGTACTGCATCTTTTGAGCAGGCTTTGACAAAGTCGTTAGCGAAGGCGATCGTTTCATCACTCGCAGTGATTGGCCGAACAACTTCAACGAGTGGCATCAAAACAGCAGGATTAAAAAAATGGATGCCACAAACTTTGTCAGGGCGGTTCGTTGACTTCGCCATCTCAACCACTGGCAAAGTACTCGTATTCGTCGACAGAACACATGACGGCTTAACAATTTTGTCGAGTTGAGAAAACAACTCTTGTTTTGTTGCAAGGTCTTCAACAGCAGACTCGATGATCAGATCACAATTGGCAAGGTCTTCAAGTTTGCTTGTGACGCTGACATGAGACATTGCAAAGTCTTTTTGCTCTTGAGTGATTTTCGCTTTTGCAATTTGTTTGTTAAGGCTTGCTTCAATCGCAGCTTTCGTCGCTTGAGCAGTTTCTGCCGATCGTGACCGGATGACGACATCAATCCCCGATTTACTTATAACTTCTGCAATTCCAGAACCCATGATTCCTGAGCCAATTACGCCAACTGTTTTAATTTCAAGTGTTGTCATCCGAGCGACACTAGCGACATTTAACAGTAATTAACCAACTGTAAACCGAATTCAATCAATCGAAAGGAACTGGTGATACTCAAAGGTCTTGTACGATTGGAGGCGAAAAGCCTTCAAATTAACTCTAAACAGCTGATCGGAGCGAAGACAGTACATGGCATCAGCAAACACTAAGCCAACTGCTTTTGTGATTGGTGCGGGGCGCATGGGACGACAGCACATCTCAAATTCTAGGAAAGCGGGACTTCACGTAACTGGAGTCTTCGACCAAAACTATGATTCTCTTGAGACTGCTCAAAAAGACCACGATGTTGAGTCAAAGTATTTGTTTAATGATTTTAAAAAACTGTGCGAATCTGGTGTACCAGATCTAGCTGTGATCGCAACTA
>WLFB01000117.1 GCA_009703975.1 Actinomycetota bacterium
ATTTCTCCACGGATCTCAATTTCACCGGTATCGCTTATGCGAGTCTCAACGCCGTCCAGTGCTTTACCGTCATATGCGATACCACCCATCGTCTCGGTGAGGCCGTAAGTTGTGATTGCATTTGCTGGCAATTTATCGACAATCGAAGACCCACCAACTAACACTGCTCTAAAATTACTTACATCAAGTTTCTGCAATGCAGTTGGTACAAGAGATGTCAAATTTGCGCCTGTGTTGATTGCATTTTCTAATAATGATTGATCGACACCATCAACGATTGTCAACCCAGATTGGTATTGGCGGGCTCGTAACAAGACAGACAACCCACCTACATGCGCTAGCGGCAAGCATGCAAACCAATGATCATTCGAGTTACAACTGAGTCGACTTCCCGCAGCGGTTACTGATGCATGAATTGATTTGTGGGTGTGAACAACACCTTTAGGCAGACCAGTTGTTCCTGATGTTGCAATAACCAGTGCGTCATCTGTTTCAGTTTGAAAACCAGTATCTAACTTGACCTTTTCGCCATCGTTTGTGATAATCCACGATGCCCCAAGATCCTTAAACAATTTTTGTTTCGCAGATTTTGGGAGTCTTTGATCAATTGGGAGTACAGCATCACCTTCATCCCAAATTTTGATTAAGTGATCCAGAAAGATTTGACTCGGTTTGATATCCAGGGCAACGAGTGAATGCACACAATTAGCGTAGGTGTTTTGTTGTAAAGTTATGAACGTGCAACAATCAATTCGTTTGTGGATCAAAGGCGCGCGCCCGAGAACTTTGCCCGCCGCAGTTGCTCCTGTGCTCGTGGGTGTGGCGTGTGCGTCTATAGAGAGTTCTGTTGAGCATGTTTGGTTTAATGGTTTTCTCGCGTTGGTTGTGAGTTTGGCATTACAAGTGGCAGTTAATTTCGCCAATGATTATTCAGATGGCATTCGTGGCACCGATATAGATCGAGTTGGGCCGATGCGCCTTGTTGGCTCAGGCGCAAAAAAACCGAAAGAGGTAAAACAGGCTGCGTTTGCTGCGTTTGGTGTCGCGGCCGTATTTGGCTTAATACTTGCTGTTGCGACAAGTTGGTGGTTGATTGCAGTTGGTTTGGCATGCATTGCCGCAGGTTGGTTTTACACAGGCGGATCAAAACCCTATGGATATTACGGTTTCGGTGAATTATTCGTTTTCATTTTCTTCGGGCTGGTTGCTACAACTGGAACAACATTTGTTGTAATTCAGAGAATCACGTACACGAGTTTTGTCGCCTCAATTGCAGTTGGTTCTTTGGCCTGCGCGTTATTAGTAATCAATAATCTGCGCGACATACCTGGTGACACTCTCGCTGGCAAAAAAACTTTGGCCGTGCGTCTTGGCGACAAACAAACACGGCGAATGTACTACTCGTTACTAGTCGTATCTGGTCTTGCGATAGTGCTGTTGGCGGTAGATCTTCCGAGTGCACTTCTCGGTTTAGTTGGTTTAATAGCCGCGAGTTCAGGGATTCGTAAAGTTTTGCGAGGCGCAATTGGTAAAGATTTGATTGATGTGCTCGGCGCGACCGGAAGAACACAAATTCTGACTGCCGTAGCTCTAAGCGTAGGTTTGCTGCTGGCTTAGTGTTTTAAAAAACTCTGTAGTATTTCTAAAAACTGCCCTGGTTGTTCAAGATGGGGAGTATGACCAGAGTTAGCGATGATTTTCAGTTGAGCCTGACTGCCTACTAAATCTGCCATTCGTTTTGCTAATTCAACAAATTTTGTATCCATTTGACCTGCGATTATGAGCACGGGCATCGTTAACTCTTTTAATCGCGACCAAGTTGGTTGTTGTTTCCCAGCGCCACAAAGTCTGAGGCTTGATGCAAGCGCAGTAGCGGTATTGCATATTCGCATCTCTCGTTGATTCGTTTCAGGGGTTAATCCTGCGAACATAGGTAGCGAAAGCCATTCATTGATAAATGTAGGTACCCCAATTTGAGTAATTCGATTTGCGAGTTTTTCATCACTTGCGATTCGATTTTGCCGCTCTACTGAATCTTCGATTCCTGCGGTGCCACTGATGAGAACTAGTCGCTTGACATGTTTTGGATTTGATAATGCTGCAGTGAGGCAAAGTCGTGCGCCTAGTGAGTACCCAATATATGTGGCATCTTCGCCAGCATCGATAATTGCATTTGCTCCTGTCTCTAAGTTGAGTGAAATATCATTTGAGTCGCCATGGTTGGGTGCGTCAATGAGAACAATTTCATTTTTATTACTCATCGTTTTGGTAATTGATCGCCATGAATCCTTGGTTTGAGTAAATCCATGCACGAATACAAGACGTTCGCCAACGCCAAAAGTGTCGCTAGAGAGCATGTGTCAATGCATCTCTTGTTGAGCGAGTTTTTTTAGCACACGCTCAAAAGTCTCGGTATCTTGAGCGCCAGGCACTGACCATTGCTCGTTGAAAATATATGTTGGCACCGCGGTGACACCTAAATCGTTTGCACGAAGCAAATCTGAATTTAGTTGGTCTTGCCCAAAATTAGAGTTCAACATAATTGAAACTTGATTTCTGTCAATGCCAAAACTTGTAGCGATATCAACCAAAGTGTTGATGTTTGAAACATCTTTACCATCACAGAAGTAGGCGATCATCAGTAGCTCTTTCAACTTCGTATGGTCAAGGTGAGTGGTCTGGGCGAGAGAAATTAATCGATGTGCGCGAGAAGTATTGGCTCGCACGGCGATATCCATATTGAAATTAAGACCTTCGGTTGCGGCAATCGAGGTCACGTGATTAAGAATCTCATTCGCGCGCTCTGGACCTCCAAATTTCTTGGCGTAAGCGTCGCGAACAGGTGTAGGAGAATCCATAGGAGCAGTCGGGTCAAGTTGAAAAGGACGATAGGTAACCTCAAGATTTAGGTCAAAACCACCAGATGTGAGGTTTGCCACAGCCCGATCAAATCTCTGTTTGCCGATATAACACCAAGGGCAGACCACGTCGGAGAAGATTTCTAGTCTCATTGCTGCCACGATAGAGGCATGAGATCCTCGGCGACGACTACTGCCACTTTTTGCGCGACGTTGGTTGATGAATGGCTTCTATGCGGCGTTGAGCATGCAGTCATTTGTCCCGGGTCTAGGTCGACTCCATTAGCTATTGCGGTAGCCGATCGTGCCGAATTTAAGTTGCATGTATTTCATGACGAACGGAGCGCAGCTTTTGCCGCTTTGGGAATCGCTAAGGCCTCTAAGAAGCCAGCAATCTTATTGTGCACATCCGGTACCGCAGCAGTTGAATTTCATGCTGCAGTTGTAGAAGCCGATCATGCACAAGTTCCGATTTTGGTTTGTACGGCCGATCGTCCACCAGAGTTACAAAATGTAGGCGCACCTCAGACGATTAATCAACAAAATCTCTATGGAGATTCGGTGCGAAGTTTTGTCAACGCACCTGTTGCAGAAAACCGTGAGAAAAATCAATGGCGAGTTTTAGCGAGAGAAGCTTGGCGATCGTCATTAGGTCTGAATTTGAACAAATCACCAGGGCCGGTGCATATGAATTTGCAATTCAGAGAACCACTGATTGGCGTTTCAGAAAACTTACCAAAACAATTGAAACCAGTTGTTGCTGAGGTTGTGCGCTCACGAAGTATTTGGAAGTTTGATTTCTTTAAGCGCAAAAGATTATTGCGACTGATCAAAAAGCAACGTGTACTTGTAATCGCAGGCGCTGACGTGAGCGACGTTGGCGCCTTACTGCAACTCGCAAACAAAATGGGATGGCCAGTTTTGGCTGACCCGCGCAGCGGAGCTCGCATTGAAAACAATGAAGTCGTGATTAGCGCTATGGATTCAATGTTGCGTGACGATCAATTTGCAAAATCACATCAACCTGAGGTCATTTTGCGCTTTGGTGCACCTTTGGTATCCAAAGTCGTTAACAGTTGGCTAGCTACTAGTAAAGCCACTCAGATTGTGGTTACCGCCGCACCGGTGCTGATCGATCCTGAACAGATGACGAAGTTACATATTGTTTCGAATGTGAACGCAATCAGTAACTGGGCTTCAAAAATTAATCGATTCGAAGATCGGTCATGGTTAATGAGTTGGTCAGGCGCCGAAGCGAGAGCGCAAGATGCGATCAATTCTGCTCTGATTAATGAGGTCTCGTTGAGTGAACCCGCGGTCGCTCGCGCCATGTACCGCTCAATCCCGGATCGCTCGAATCTATTTGTGTCGAGTTCGATGCCAATTCGCGACATCGAATGGTTTGCTGCGCCACGAGATGGGCTACAGGTTTACGCCAACCGAGGTGTTAACGGCATCGACGGCGTCGTTTCAACTGCCATTGGGGTGGCAATATCTACCAACCGCACTACTTTTCTATTGATTGGTGACTTGGCATTTTTGCATGATTCAAATTCACTAATCAATGTGGTCGCGAGAAACATCGACTTGCGAATTATCTTGGTTGATAATTGTGGAGGAGGAATCTTTTCATTTCTTCCACAGGCGACGTCGATGGATTCTTCAAAGTTCGAAAAAGTGTTTGGGACGCCGCATAATTCTGATCTGATGCTGTTAGCAGAGGCGCATGGTTTGAAAACGACACTAGTAACTACGCTCGAACAGTTGCTAGAGGCGATGACGATTGAAGGTCCGCAAGTAATCCAAATCTCCACCGACCGCGGTGAAAATGTTCGCGTCCATGAACGAATCAATCAAATGGTCTCGGTTGCGATACGTAATTCTTAGCTTTCTTGGGTGATCGCTTTCAGCATCGCTTGAAATTTTGCATCGGTCTCGGCCAATTCGCTTAGAGGTTCACTGTCACTGACGATTCCGCCACCGGCGAATAATCGGGCGTGCAAACGATCTTTGGAGATCTCTGCGCAACGAATCGATACAGCAAAACAACCATTGCCGCTAGCACTTACATAACCAACGGCTCCACCATAACGACCGCGGTCGAACCCCTCAACTTGTTGAATATGGTGAAGA
>WLFB01000118.1 GCA_009703975.1 Actinomycetota bacterium
AAGAGGGCGGTCAACTTACCGAGGCTGTTCGTCGCAAGCCGTTCTCGGTTGTGTTGTTTGATGAAATCGAAAAAGCACACCCTGATGTGTTTAATACGTTGTTGCAAATTCTTGAAGAAGGTCGTTTGACCGACGCACAAGGTCGTAGCACTGACTTTAGAAACACTGTTTTGATTATGACCTCCAACTTGGGCACGCAAGATTTGCGCAAAGCCAATGTTGGTTTCGGCAAAAACGATGAAGCACTTTCATACGCGCGAATGCAAGAAAAAGTCAACGAGGCTCTCAAAGTTCAATTTAAGCCCGAGTTTCTTAACCGCATTGACGAAGTGATCGTGTTCCATGAACTTGCGATGGCTGAAGTAGTGCAAATGGTTGACTTGATGAGCAAGCGTTTGACTGGCCAACTCGAGGGTCTTGGGCTCGGGTTTGAACTCACGGAAGCCGCCAAGGGTCTTCTTGCCAAGCGTGGCTATGATCCACAACTTGGCGCACGACCACTTCGTCGAGCGTTGCAACGATTCATCGAAGACCCTCTTTCAGAGAAGTTGCTACTAAAAGAGTTTCATGCCGGTGAAATAATTGTTGTCGGCGTTGAAGATGATCCTGATCAAAAAGACGAGCAACGATTCACCTTTAAAGCCGTCGAAGGCTTTGTACCACCGAGTGCAGTAGTTCTCGCTGGCGCTGGTGACGCAACACCGTCTACAACCGAGTGAGCCAAAGCGTGCCAAGCGCGCGTCGTCGACTCGCCTACTTGCGAGTGTCACTAGGTATCTTCGCAATTTTCGCGCTCACTGGGTGTCAAGTTGATTCTGTAGTCACATTAGATGTTGGACAAACCGGGTCTGGCGTATTAACCGTGAGCATGACGGCTGATAAAGAAGTTGTTGACCAAACACCACGCCTGATTTCTGCGTTTCGGTTTGAAGATGCGACTGCTGCAGGCTGGGTAGTTTCAGGGCCCAATGTCACGGCTGATGGTGGAATCCAAATATCGATCAGTCATGGTTTTAATGATCTTGACCAAGCGTCTCAATTGTTCACTCAGCTCGGAAGCGCAAGCGGTCCATTCAAACAAATTTCAATCACTCGCAATGGAAGTCTCAATAACTCGACATACAAATTAGATGGAGTTTTACAAGTTGATGGTGGCCTTGCGGCGTTCTCTGATCCTGAGCTACTAAAAGTTCTTGGCGCTGAGCCATTCGCTCAAAATCTTCAGCTCGCAAATACTGAGCTTTCCAGTGCAATGAATATCGATTTTGTCGCAAAACTTCCCGGCAAAACACAGCAATCAACAGGTTTAGTCACTGACAATATTGTTACTTGGCAAGTGCCCCTTGATGGCAGTGCGCTATCAGCGACGTATACGTCAAAGAACACTGCAATTAGGGCGATCGCCGCCCAATTTACATCACTGTTTTTTAAATTTCTGCTCATAGTTTGGCTCGTCGGTATGGCGATAAAAATCTTGACGATTGCATACAAGCGCAGAGGTGAACTCCGCACACCGACCGAATAATGTTGATCATGAAATGGTAAAACTTCGCACCGTATATAGATGCACCGATTGCGGCGCGGCAGTGCCAAAATGGTCGGGCCGATGTGGCGCATGTGGCGCATGGAACAGCCTTGTCGAAGATGTCGAAGGTGACGATGAAGTTATTTCAATCGCTACTGGTATGGCTTTGGTGCCAGCCGGCATACCAAAGCCAATTGACTCTTTAGATGCAACAATTTCTGAGCCCCAAACAACTGGTGTTGAAGAACTCGATCGAGTACTTGGTGGCGGGCTCGTGCCCGGTTCTGTCACTCTGTTGGGTGGCGAGCCAGGCATCGGCAAATCAACTTTGCTGTTGCAACTTCTTGCTGCATGGTCTGGTCGAACACTTTACGTAACTGCTGAAGAAAGTGCCCAACAGGTGCACATGCGTGCCGAGCGACTCAACGCAATCAAGCCAGATTTATGGCTCGTCGCAGAAATGTCGCTAAACAACATCATTAAATCTATTGATCAAGTTGAACCACAACTAGTCATAATCGACAGTATTCAAGCAATCGCCGACCCGCTGTTGAACTCTGCTCCTGGTTCGGTTTCACAAGTTCGGGGTTGCGCTCATCGACTTGTTCAAGAGGCCAAAGCCCGCAATCTGCCAATCATTTTGGTTGGTCATGTCACTAAAGACGGCGGGCTCGCTGGGCCGCGTGTGCTTGAACATGTAGTTGACACTGTTTTATCTTTTGAAGGTGAACGGCATCATGCTTTGCGTTTATTGCGTGCAGTCAAACATCGTTTTGGTTCAACTAACGAACTTGGTTTATTTGAAATGACTGAGTTGGGCTTACGCAGTGTGCCTGATGCCAGCAAGTTATTTTTAGCAGATCGCCGAGCAGGTGTGCCTGGTTCAATAGTTGTACCAACACTTGAAGGGCATCGGCCGCTACTTGTTGAGGTACAAGCGTTAACCAACCTTTCGCCATCACATGTTTCTCCACGACGGTCAGCCCAAGGTGTTGACTCAGGGCGACTAGCGATGCTGCTGGCAGTTCTTGAACGGCGCGCCAATGTCAATTTGTCGCAGCACGAAGTCTTTGCTTCAGTTGTGGGTGGTGTCAAACTCGGTGAGCCTGGCGCAGATCTTGGCTTATGTCTGGCTCTTGTTTCGGCATCTACAGATCAACCACTGGCAGAAAATTTAGTTGCGTGCGGCGAAGTTGGCTTAGCCGGCGAATTGCGCCAAGCCAGCAACACCGCGCGTCGACTTGGCGAGGCGGCGCGATTAGGTTTTACTCGAGCGATTATTCCGGCGAGCAGTGCTGTCGACATTAATATTTCTGGCATCAAACTTGAACCAGCACACACAGTTGCTGAGGCTCTAGCGCTTGTAGGTTTATCAATCAAGTAGCGTTAAATTAATGCGAAGCGTGCTGATAGTGCCGACTTATAACGAAGCCACAAACATTGAAAAGTTTTTGACCCAGGTTCGCACAGACGCACCAGATACAGACATCTTGGTAGTTGACGACAACAGTCCAGATCAGACAGCAAGAATTGCTGAAACTCTGGCTGCGAAACTTGGTTCAATAAAAGTGCTTAATCGAACTAGCCAACGCGGATACGCTGCGGCCAGCCGTGATGCGATGCTTAAAGCCATCGAAAGCAGATACGAGGTGATCGCCACGATGGATGCTGATTTTTCGCACGACCCAAAAGTTCTCACAAAACTTATTTCATTAGTCGACTCAGAAACGGCTCTTGTTATTGGTTCAAGGTATGTGCCGGGTGGTGGTGTTACAAATTGGTCGCTGTTTCGGCGCGTGTTATCAAAATGGGGCAATTTATATACAGCGTTTTGTTTGCGCCTAAAAATCAAGGACTGCACTTCGGGTTTTCGCGCATATTCAGCAGCCAGCCTGAAGAATATTGATCTTGCAAACCTGACAGCAGATGGCTATGCATTTCTTTCTGAAATGGCATTTGTAATCTCGCGCAAGAAACTCGGCTCAATAGTTGAATCTCCAATTGTGTATGTAGACCGAGCATTCGGTGAGTCAAAGATGAATACCCGCATCATGCGCGAGTCAATGGTGCTTGTTACTCGCTGGGGTTTCGCACTCCGCACCGGTAGCGGACGAAAGTACTTACCGCGCTAGCAAAACTGGCGAGCCACTATTTATCTTGCTGTATAAATCCACAAGTTTTTGAGATGGTTGACTATTCGCCCATGAATCTGACTTAACGGCGCGCTCATAAGAATGCCACTCACCACGGACTCCAGCGAGATCTCCGCGCAAGGCGTGAGCTCGCATGCGCAACGCAATCAATTCTTCGTGAGCACCGAGAACTCTTAATCCTTTTGCTGTTGCCCAAAATACACCCTCAATTTCGCCTCGTTGAAGATCTAATTCGCCGGCCATCGCTGAAGCGGTAATTATGTTGAGCACTAATTGCGATGTGATTCCTTCGGCATCAGGCCATAAATAACCAGTACCAGAGAACGGCAAATCACGAACTAGTTCAAGACCGCGATGTAATTCGTCAATTGCCTGACTAGGCGCAAGTTCTTGGGCCCGAGCAATACACGATTCAAGAATTTCACCATCACTAATTATCGAGACATGAAACGGCAATTGATCATTAAAAGTTCTTGGTAGCCACTCTTCGCTATTTGAAATTAGATGCGTCTGATTAAGTGCTCGCCGTGCATCTGAAACCACATTTGTAAACGTTGCATCAGCCACGTTGACTTCCCACAATGCCGTACGTGCCGCACTTCGAGTCGGGCGGGCTCGGTGACTCGTGAGCCAAGCCAATAATTCTTTGGTCTTTGATTTTTCAAAATCTATAATCGTGCCATCAACTAATTGAACATCGACTGGTCCAAGAGTTCGCACCATTACATTCCAACTTTGGTCCGTACGGCGAGATCGTTGCAGATGTGATGTGACTGATTCGGATTCTGGCAACAAAGCACGATCAACGTCTATTAATAGTTCAGTAATTGCGGTCGCTTCATTGATTAGTAGTCCATATGGTGTAATCACAAGATTGTCCGCCAATAATCGCCACGAACTAGTAGTTGCTTGCAAAACTGTGGTCGCGAAGCTCGTCGCAGAACTACAGACAAGTGCACAGTTACCGCCCTGTAAGTCATCGAGTTCTACATTGCTGATTTTTAAATCACTAAATAAAATACAATGCTGAGTGCAATCTTTGGCGATCTGAATTGCTTCTTGGATCGTTGAAACAATTTCAACTTGAGTAAATACCGGGTTTGTTAGATCGCCAGCATCTTGTTTTCGCAACAATATCGGTTTAATTCGTGAGTTAGTAGCGAACAATGTTGCGGCAATCAGCGCGCGAAATATTGCAGATGATTGAAGATGATCATGAGTGCAAATATTGATTACA
>WLFB01000119.1 GCA_009703975.1 Actinomycetota bacterium
GCAGTTATTGAGTTTGAAAATATTTACGGGGTGCAATTTCACCCAGAGAAGTCAGGGGATTTTGGTCGGCGCGTAATGCAGAATTTTGTTGGTATTTAAATGTTGGCGAAGCGAATAATCGCATGTCTTGACGTTGCAGATGGTCGTGTTGTTAAAGGTGTGAATTTTCTTGAATTACGTGATGCAGGTGACCCCGTTGAACTTGCCGCGCGATATAACACCGAAGGAATTGACGAACTTGTATTTCTTGATGTTGCAGCGACGAATGAAAATCGCAACACGATGGTTGCCGTAATCGCAAGAACGGCCCGCGAAGTATTTATTCCACTGACGGTTGGTGGAGGAATTCGAACCGTAGACGACGCCCGAGAAGTTTTACACGCTGGGGCTGACAAGGTCAGCGTCAACAGCGCAGCCGTTTGGCGACCTGAATTGATTTACGAACTAAGTCAAGAATTCGGATCGCAGGCTGTGGTCTTGGCGATAGACGCTCGCCGTGACGATCAGATCTGGCGAGTGTTTACAAAGGGAGGTCGCCAAGCAGAGCAACTCAATGCAATTGAATGGGCGCAACAAGGCGAGCGTCTCGGCGCAGGTGAGATTTTGTTGACGTCAATGGATACCGATGGCGTGCAAAATGGTTTCGATCAATTGTTAACTAAGGCAGTTCGCGACGCTGTGAATATTCCGGTGATTGCGTCGGGGGGAGCAGGAAAAGTTGAACACTTTGCTGAGATACTTCAAAACGCAGATGCTGCACTTGCCGCCTCAGTATTTCATTTCGGAACTTTAAAAATAAGTGATGTAAAAGAATGTGTCGAGCAGGCAAAGTTTGTGGTGCGACGATGAGTGACTCGCGTAAGCCAATTGTCGTGCCGTGCATTGATATTCAGGATGGAAAAGTCGTGCAGTTGGTGCAGGGTAGAACTAAAGCTCTTGAAGGTCCTGATCCACTTGAAATGCTCGAGCGGTTTGCAGGTTTTGATGAAATTCAAGTTATTGATCTGGATGCCGCAATGGGTGTCGGCGATAACGCACCGATTATCGAGATGCTGGCAAGTCGAGCAAAGTGCCGGGTCGGTGGCGGTGTGCGCACACCTGAGCGTGCGGCGCAGTTGTTAGATCTTGGAGCACATCGCGTCATCGTTGGAACGGCGGCGTTTACTCCTGCATATTCAAAGATCGTTGAACGAGTTAAAGCGCAAAATATTCTGGTTGCACTTGATTCTCTTGCTGGCAAGGTTGTCGTAGATGGTTGGACAACCACATTAAACACGACTGCACAAGAATCGTTGGCTCAATTTTCGCAATTATGCAGCGGCTTTTTATGTACATATGTTGACAAGGAAGGAATGATGCAGGGCACAGATTTAGGGTGGTTCGCACGATTGCGCGCTGCGACAAATCTTGAGATTACTGCTGCAGGTGGGATCACAACTCTTGATGATGTTCGGGCTTTGCTTGCAATGAACATTGATGTAGCAATCGGTATGGCGATCTACACCGGCGGACTGTCGCTCGCAGAGCTCTTGACGCTGAGTACGAAGTAGTTCGGACGATGCTTTAGTTTGTTGAACGTCTAGCAACTATGTAAGCATCAACTCTGTGAGTTCGACGATGCCGACGCGTGGAATTCGACCAAGAGAACTGCTCGCAATCCGACCGTTTCGCTTGTTGTGGATAAACAGTTTCTTGTTCATACTTGTGCAGAGCACACAACGCTTTGCATTTGTCTGGCTAGCACTTGAATTAGGCGCAAAGTCAGACATCAGTGGACTGATTCTTTTCGTGATGGGTATTCCGGTGTTATTAATTTCGCTTCCGATAGGTGTGATGAGTGATCACATGAATCGGCGCACACTGTTAATGATTAGTCAGATTGGTGCGTTGGTAATCACAACTGTGATTGCCGTGATGGTGACAGCGCAGCAGATGACAATCAACTGGGCGATCATCGGATCATTTATTGCCGGAATCTTTATCGCCATCGGTTCGCCAGTGCGATCGGCGATTGTTCCAACTGTTGTGCCGCGAGACAAACTTGTCGGCGCAATTGCTGTCAATACAATTGGCAACAATCTTGGGCTAATGATTGGTCCTGCCGTGGCTGGCCCGGCGATTGCGATTTGGGGGATTGAAGGAGCATTTTGGATTCAGGCCCTCTTAAATCTTTTTGGGTTTTTTGCTTTGATCAAGTTGCAACTTCCAGCCAGTTTGAATACAAATCGTCGACGCCTGCGTGAAGAAATATTTGGTGGGCTCACATTTATTCGCGGACATGCAGAAGTGCGAGCCTTTTATATTCTGCTCTGTGGTTCAGTTTTATTTATGATGGCGCCGTGGATCGTTCTTGGTCCACAAATTGCAAAAGAACAAGCGGGCGCAACGGGTAGCCAGACGACATATATGTTTGCGATGCTTGGCTTGGGTCAATTCCTTACTTCAATTGCAATTTTGCGATACAACCACAAAATGATCCAAAAAGGAATGTGGTTTATGTGTGGCTTATGTTGGGGTGGAACTGTGCAAATCGTGCTCGGTCAGTCGAGTTCGATTTTGATGATGAGCGTCATGCTGTTTGCCTGGGGCATGGGCGGTGGTTTTTATATGAACTTGAGTCAGACATTGATTCAGAACAACACACCACCGCAAGTAATGGGGCGCGTTATGGCGGTGCACTCACTGTTGATGTCAGGGCTCGCGCCGCTTGGTGCCCTAATTGTTGGAGTGATTGCGCGTCGAGTTCATTCTGCTCCGTTGACATTTTCAGTTACTGGTTTGCTGATGCTCATGACAGCGGTTTATTTCTTGGTCGTTAAGAAAAATCTGCGGGCAATGTCGTAAACTTGGCGATATGACAATTTCATTTAGAGCAGGCGAAATTCCTGCGGCAGAACTTGCTGCAAAACCACTTGGTCAACCATCGGCAGAGCCGTTGACTGGCGAGATCATGACAAGAGCAAAAGTTTTTCTTGATAACGAAACTGTCACTGCTGGCACTTGGGAGTGTGAAGTTGGCGCGTCACGCTGGGAGTTCACCACACGCGGCGAAGTTATTTATGTATTGTCGGGCCGTATGACGGTGCATGAAGATGGCGGCGATGCTGTCGAACTTACTGCTGGATCAAGTTGCATCTTTCCAATTGGATGGAAAGGCAAATGGACGGTTCACGAAACTTTGCGCAAAGTATTCGTGGTTTACCGCACGAACTAGTAACGAGCTAGTTATTTAACTAGCACGCGAATAAATTGCGGGCCAGCGTTTGCAAACGCGTCGCGAAGCGAGATTGACAATTGTTCTGGCGTTGTCACTTCGCTTGCAGTCCAACCGAAACCGCGGGCGATCATCACTGGATCATGCGAAGAAACGTCTACTCCCATTTGTGGCGCGGCAACATCGTCAAATGATTCGCGAATTTGTTCGTAGCCGCTGTTATCCCATAGCACGAAAACAATCTTGCTGCTTAGGTCGACAGCCGCTGCCATCTCTGCAACGGTGAACAACCAACCGCCATCACCAGCGATTGCCAAAACATGCCGGTTAGGTACGGCGACACTTGCACCTATTGCCATCGGCAGTGCACAACCCAAAGTACCGAATCCATATGGTGCGAGCCACGAACGAGGCTGCGTTGCCGGCAACCACCAATGAGCGCTGTACGCAAGTTGTGTTGAGTCAAGTGCGACGATTGCATCGCTCGGTAACTCGGCTTCTATTGCTGTCAGCCATGGCACAAAAATTTTATTCGTTTTTGCCCGTGCATGTTCGCGCCAAATGTGCGCACGATTCTCGCCGTCGGTTTGAGTGCGGGGTTTAAGACCTGAAATTATCGCTCGCAATGTAGATGCTGCGTCACCGACGAGCCCAACAGTTGGGGTAACTCGTCGCGTTAATTGTTCACGATCAATATCAATTCTCACTATCTTTCCGGTGAGGTTCAATTCACGGCCGTTGTTGTACAGATCGGTATCTGAAAGTTCAGTGCCAACGACGATGACAACGTCTGCAGTTTCAACATCGCGTTGAACCCGACCAAATATGAGGCAGTTACCTGCGCACAACCGATGAGATGATGGGACGACACCTTTTGCGTTGCCTGTCAAAAGTACTGGCGCATCAAGTTTTTCGGCTAGCGAAATCACTTGTGCCGAGGCATCAATTGTGCCTCCTCCGGCAATAATCACCGGGCTTATTGCATTGTTCAGAATTTCGATGGCGCGATTAATCTCACGCTCATCAGCGACTGGCTTGGCTGAAGAGATATGTACACGAGTAAATGGCTGACAAGTTTGTTCAAGAACATCCATTGGAATTGCAATGTGCACCGGTCGTGGTCGATCAGACGAAAAGATATTCCATGCGCGCTCGATTAGTGCGGGCAACTGAGTTATATCCGTAACAGTTTCGCTGAAAGCACAAATAGTTCGTACTATCGCCGCTTGATCGGGCAAGTCGTGTAACGGTCCAAAACTTTTGCCAAGTGCACCTGTTGGCGTAGTCGACGCCAACACAAACATTGGTCGCGAGTCGTGATACGCCTGAGCGATTGGTGTCATTACGTTGGTGATTCCTGGTCCGCTAATTAATACGCAAACACCTGGACGACCACTCACAATTGACCAACCATCGGCCATGAACCCGGCACCTTGCTCGTGGCGTGGCGAAATAGCGCGTACACCTGAGCGATGCAGACCGCGATAAAGCTCGATGTTGTGTACTCCCGGAATGCCAAATACAACATCAACACCGTATTCGCGAGCAAGCAGATCAATGATTGCTTCACCGACGCGAAGTTCGGCATTAGACATTTACTAGTTAATTTCTGTGCAAAGTTGATCGGCTAGTTTTCTAATTCTGTCGCATGCGATACGCAAAACTTCTGCTTCAACTGTTAGCGCGA